>JANQNL010000103.1 GCA_028279585.1 Thermoplasmatota archaeon | reverse complement strand
CGACTTGAGGGCATCTCCTCCAACAAAGGCCTGGAGTTCGAGTTGGATAGTATGTCAGTGTCCAGGTTCACAGATGCTCTGGTCTGCGATGTGGAAGGTCGGTTCTACAATCCATCAAGCATAAACGGCAATGTATCAGGCCTTGTCATGGACATCTCGACTGAAGGGAAAAAGTTCGGAACTGTTGATATCGATCCGTTCTACCTCACAGCAGGCTGGAACGACATCCACCAGGAGGCCCATGTAAGGATAACTGACCCATCCTCTGTAGCAGGGATTGCAGACCTATACCTTGATGGTGAGGATGTGGATATAGTGGTCGTACCATCTACCACCACTCCTGGGATATCAAACCTTCTTTCCTCTTACTCCTTCCCAATGACCTTGACCAACGACCATCCTCTGGACATCAGCATCCAAGGGTTCAGTATCGATACGGTCAGCAATCTGACCATGGACCTTTCGGTGGACGTGGCAATAGCTGGTCCTGCAGGCCTAAATGGAGAGATCGGTCCACTGACGATGGACCTGTTCAGTGGCATCTTTGAGGTCGGAACAGCATCACTATCAAAGTTCGACCTTAACATTGTGGACACTGCAGAAGGACCGATACAGCATCAGACCTTCGATACAACAGTCACCGTCTCGAACGAGATGTACCTGAAGGTCCTGGTCTCGGATTATCTTGCTGGAAGGACAACAGACCTACGTGCAAGGTTCGATGGGAGTGCATCAACCAACGTTTCGGGTACCCTGGTCGGTGATGTTCTGTCTCAAAGGTCTGTAGATATCGAGATAGAGGGTGGTTCAGCCATAGAGCTTACGACCAACTCCATAGATCTTATCGGGTCCACAGCAGACTCCATAACTGTCAGGACCAATGTTACGATAGATTCACCGATGGGTATCGAAGGAGCTCTCGCTGCCTTCGAGATGGCCCTCAACTGCAGCTATGGCCCCATCGGAACTGTCAGCATCCCATCGCTGACCATCGACAAAGGAACCAATCATTTAGAGATTGACGCGACAGTTAGCCCGTCACAGGATGTCATCGAGGACCTGGTGCGTGCATACATGGAAGGTTCTGACACCGTCATCCATATGCAGCCTGTCGAAGGTTCTGACTCATTCATCACCACTGTCCTTGAGGAGACCTCCCCAACGGTCGTACTAAGAACAGGATCATCTGTCACGATAGGAGATGTTGACTATACCCTTACATCCTTGGATGCAGCGAACGGAACAATGGGCATAGATGTGCTCACTACCGTTGATAATCCGACCATGTTCGAGGTAATGTTGGAGGACATGAGAAGCGATCTTTCATACGGCGGTAACAAGTTCGCCTACACCCAGTTAGGTAACATCTCCGTGGTCCCAGGGCAGAACCTCATCTCAAGGAGCTTAACCGTCATTCCATCAGACCTTGAGGTGCTCAACGAGGTGGCCTCTGCATACCTAAGTGGTGTTGAAAGTACCATTGAGGTGGACCTTCGTTCAAGCTTTGGTGCAGATTGTCTTTCCAATGCCATCTCCGAATCCATCCAGTTCTCTGTGGGCCTTGAGGGTCTGTCAGCAGGTATCGATATCGATATCGGGAACATGAGCGTTATTGGAACTTCCAATAGCAGCTTAGTGATGCAGATCGATGCCATCGTTACTAACCCGACCTTCGTGGAAGGTCCACTTCCGGACCTGGAGTTCGATGTGATGAAGGGAGCCTCGGTGATAGGTAACCTGACAGTCGCGAGCTTCACACTCCTTGAAGGGACCAATATCCAGACCTTGGTCACACCGCTCCATATCGATGATCCATCAGAGACACAGGCCATCATCGATGATCTGCTCAGTGGGACCGATGTAGAGATAAAAGCTGTAGCTGCAGACAACGGGAACGTCCTGTCATACCTCCTGGAAGGTTACGAGATAGATGTCACCCTACACTCTCATGGAACCGTTGATGTGCAGGTCGACGACGTTCGTCTGTTAAGCGCTGATGCGGTCACTGGGGAGATGGAGCTTGAGGTCAATGTGACAGTGTTCAACCCAACAGACTTCGATGTCGCACTGCCACTGGTCACAGTACTTGTCGGTTTCGACAACGGGACCAAGGATACAGATCTCGGGTCTGTGAACCTTACCGACCTGGAGCTCCTTGCAGGAGATAACGAACTGACCCTGGTCGGCAATATCACCCCATACGACCTGACCGTCACACGAGACATCATTACCAACTATCTTGCCGGTGAGAACGTCACGCTGGAATGTAGAGCGGACCTGAACCTTGCACCAGATGGAGGTTCGACAATGGATGTGAACGTAACCAACGATGTCGTCCTTGTGGCCACACGTGACCTTGAGATAGAGCTTGAGGATGTTACGCTCAAAGATACCACATCCGACTCGGTCCTGCTTGGTGTGATAGTGTCCGTCTACAACCCGACAATGGTCAGAGGTAACGTTCCCAGCATGCCTTTCGAGATAGTGTACAAGGGGTCGGTTGTTGGGACACTGGACACAGGGGAACTATATCTTGCTCTCGGATGGAACACATACGAACTTGACGTCAACGTCACAAGCCTTTCAAGCGGTGAACTTGACACATTGGTTTCGGACTATCTTTCAGGAAACTCTGTCACGGTCACTGTTCGCGCGGCTCCTACAACAGTGCTCGGATACCTGCTATCAGGTCTGGAGTTCCAGGTATCCTTATCCACTGGTGTGAGCCTGAACATATCCATAGGCAATATCAAGCTGATGGAGACCACGGCCACCGCGCTATCCTTCCAGGTCGATGTTGGGATAACCAACCCTACAACATTGGCCGTTGGTCTGAACAACACATATCTTGATGTGTATTACAGCGGCGAGGACATTGGAGACCTCATCATCGATAACCAGACCGTCCAACCCGAGATGAACACCCTGACCACGACCCTGAACCTGAGCAGTTCGAACCAGGCCCTATTGGAAGAGATAATGTCGAACCACATCGGCGGTGTGAACACAACCCTCAACGTCACTGGAACCTACAACGTCACGGCCGAGGGGGCAACAGCACCTGTCGAATGGGACATGTCCATGGATGTTATCTTCGAAGGTGTGGAAGAAAAGATCATCCAAGGCATCAAGGTCGACAGCGTCAGTATCAACATCGGTGGACCATCGTACACTGTAAAGATCACGGCCACTATCCACAATCCAACCGATATTCCGTTCAACATGACGCATATGGAGTTCGACGTGTACTTCGACGACCCGGATGGAGCATCCTACGGGTTCATCAACTACGGAGCAAAGAATAACATCTTCATAAAGTCGATAAGCGAGGATCCTTCACCGGAGGAGGAGTTCACGTCCGGTCAGACAAAAGGCTACCAGACCCAGTTTACAGATAACAGCCTTGAGAACGCTGTCAGGCTCAATGATGAGAAGAGCAAGGGCCAGTTGAAACTGGACATCAGGAACGGGGAGATCGATGTGGACATAGGGGACTTCTCGGTCACCGTGGACTTCAGCCAGGAGAACGTCAAGGTGACCTGATATTCATCCCATCCTCACAGAGCCCTTGGTCTTTCGAACCTTCTTCGCCTTGAACTCATCATCCTTGGCAAACTCCAGTTCCTTACGGCCCCGCTTGCGCTTCTTCTGTAGTGGCTCCTTCCTGACAAGCTCATCATCATCCTCGTCGTCCTCGTGTCCAGAGACCTTGCTGTAGAACAGGTCCACACCGGTGTCCGCACGCTTTCTCATCTTCTTTGCGAACATGATGATGTCATCTGTGGAGCGGAGGATGGTCCCAAGGATTATTCCGATGGAGATAACGATAAGCGATGCGATGGCGATCCCATAGACCGAGCCGAGTTCCATGGAAGCTGCGAACTTCTCGGAGATGATCCATCCGAACATCACGGACAGGACCGGGTTGGATGCGATGAACCTGACGAACGAGTCCATGTTGTAGATAACAAGGACCATTATCAAGATGAGGACCAGGAAGATGACGATCGAGATGGAGTACCTTATCCTTATCCAGGTCAGCTGCCTGTTCTGGACCTCAGACTTGGTCTCTGCATTTACAACAAACCTCTTCCAGAGACGCTCGAACCGGAGAGCGGACTCACCAAGCTCCAGGTGCAGGAGGTAACAGATAGCAAAGACAACAGAGAGCATGAAGTGCTTTCCAATGGGGTCGTCCAGGATGAACGCCACGATGTCGTTCACCGCGATGCCGATGACCAGGGGGATGCCGGACATGTAGAACAGAGGCCGATTGCGTAGGAACAGTCCCACGGTCCCAAGGATGGGGGGAAGGATGTATACAAGGGCCAGCGAGATCTGCAGAACGGTATAGAGCTGGTTGAATATGGTCCAGGCCGCTTCTATTCGGTCACCACGTATGAGAAGGAACACACCCTGGGCGAAAAGGAACAGGACAACGCAGACACCGAGGATTATGATGCTCACAAGCTTGACCTTGATCTTGAAGTAGGAAAATCCCACAAGCGCAAGACCTATAAGTATGCCCATGAACCCACCCCACTGGGCTGGATAGAGAATGTTCACAGCCCACGAGAATTCTCGCAAGTGATGAAGGTAGGTATCGTTGAGCTGAACGCAGGTGACAAAGGCCAGGTAGATCATGACAAGAGAGACCAACCGCAGCCCAAGATGCCACCTCGTGGGTGGTTTCTGGACCAGGTTGAGGAGGACCTCCTTCGGTTCGATGTCAAGCAGGCCTTTGACCACATCAGGCACCTCTGGACCCAAGTC
>JANQNL010000071.1 GCA_028279585.1 Thermoplasmatota archaeon | reverse complement strand
CTGTAGGGACTAGGTTCCTTGCTCTTGGTGATGTTCGTTTTATTGGCATAATTCAAACAGAATCAAGAGCACCTTTTAACCTTAACTGGCAAACTTGGGTTCCAACAATAGGAATCATAGCACGATCATAATCGAACATAGTGTAAGTATGTTCATCCAAGTGATGCGGAAATTGACTTTTCGAAACCAAGAACCCTCACCGTCCAGTGTACGCTACTTCTATCGAATAATCCTCCTTTTTTCACATTCGAACATTGTTTTTAGTGAGGCTATTTGATATCCGAATTCTGTAGGAACAGTGGATGATTTACGAATCCCATTTCTTCTCAAAGGAAGAAAATAAGTTCATTCTATCATGGTCGTTTCGCAATTTGATATGGTTTCACTGACCGAAATATTATATACGGTACCGTAATAAGGTTGCTCAGGAGGCGCAAAACATGCCAAGAAAACGAAAAGAACCTGTATACACATTCATGGTCTATGTCTCAAAGGACATGGACGACATGGGAAAGGTCAGTGTAGGACAGATCGGTGTCCGCGATGAGAGCGGTAAGATCTCCCACTACAGGCGTTTCCAGTACCTCGATGAGATCGGAAGCAGGGTCCGAAAGGAGATAGTCGAGAAGGAAAAGAAGCCAAAGCGCAAGAGATCCGGTGCCAAGGAGACAAAGGAGTCCAAGACCGCTGCCAAAAAGGGTGGCAAGAAGAAGGGTGGACGCAAAAAGGGCTCTACGGTAAAGAAGGCCGATACCAAAAAGTCCGGCCGCAAGTCCGGTAAGAAGAAATAAGCAGTCACTTTTTTAGGGGGCTCTTTGCCCCCAATCTTTTTATCAGTTCATAGCGCCAGCTGTACTCGATGAGCTTGTGTTCCAACCGGTTCTTTGTTGGCCAGGGGTAGGTGTAATCACAGTCCGCGAACGGATCATGGTCATACGCGATACCTGTTAGCACAAGGAACTCTGGCTCGACCATGGGAGTCCCCGCAGGTCCTTTGGCCACATCCTCTGCAGTGAGGTGCTTGCCATCCTTTGCACCCTCAAGGATATGACCGACGACCCTGCGGACCATCTGCCATAGGAAACCGTTGGCAGTGATGTAGAAGACGAACCTACCATCCTCTTGGACCACCTTGAACTCCTTGATGGTTCGGACGGTGTTATCAGGCTCGCTCCTTGTTGGGTCCCTTTTCGAGTAGTTCCTGAAGTCGTGTTCACCCTTGAACGGCTCGATGCTCTTTCTGATGACATCTATTTCATACTTGTTCTGAGGGTCGTGGAAGTAATACTCGTACGACCTGGATAGAGCGAACCCTGGATGGAACTTCTCGTCCACTACTGCGTAGTGTGTGAACACGCAGCCAGGGACCAATCTGTTCAGAGCATCGATGACCTTGATAGGTTCAAGTGGGGGGTCCCTGATGACCATGACGTTTCCTGTTGCAGAGACGCCCTTATCCGTCCGGCTGCCGTTGGTTATCTTGGGATCTGCCGTTTCGTCCAGATCATTCAGTACCTTGATGATATCTCCCATCACGGTGTGTGGTGGAGAGGGGATGTTTTGGATCGCGAAACCGTCGAACTCCTGTCCGTCATAGCCGAATCGGATGGCCAGGTTCATGGAGGTGGAAACGGGACGATATTGATGAAGTTTGCTGTTGTTCGAACGGGAAATGAAGGTCATTTCCTGTGTGTTCCTATAAAGAGATACATAAGGTATTATAGGCCCTATACCTACGGGGGACAAGAGTGAAGGACACTCATAGAAGTGTCCTATCAAAGGGGTGAAAAAGTGACCCTTCTGAAACAGCAATTGAGAAACTTCGTCAACAAGGACATCCTAGTTGTTCAGGTTGATGGGAACGCATTCAAGGGTAGGCTCTTGGCCTACGATGAGAGCCATCTACTCATGGACAACATCATTCAGACCTCAACGACCCAGAGGACGTGGTTCACTGTCACCGTCGCGGTCCCCAAGGACCCATCCGGTGGTGCGATCGGAGGAACACTTGTCGGAGATACGAACTCCAAACTTCTCAAGCTCAGCACAGCGATATTGTCCATCGATCAGATAACCAGGGTATGGTTGTGGACGCCAGAGGTCCTGTCCGAAGGCAGTGACTTCGCCCTTGATTAGAACTAGGGTGTCCACTTGCCCGACAGTTTGGAGCTTGTGATAGTACTTGTACAGCCCAAGTTCGAAGGTAATGTAGGAGCGGTAGCTCGTTCCTGCGCCAACTTCGGGCTTGACTCTTTGGTGCTCATAGATCCTCCACCCTTTGGAGACGAGGCCTATGAGCGAGCACTGCATGCCCAAGACCTCATGCTCAATGCTCCACAGTTCGACAGTTTAGAGCAGGCCATGGAGAACGTGAAAGCGGACACCTGGGTTGCGACCACTGGGAAGGCCAACATCAATCCGAAGTGTCACAGGCGAAATCCCGAGACCCCCATGGAGCTGTTCGAAAGCTTCGAGGAAGGTCGGAAGGTGGCCCTGGTCTTTGGTCGTGAGGATAACGGTCTTTCGAACGAGGAGATAGAGCTTTGCGATAGGGTGGCTACGGTCCCTACGTCGGATGGTTATCCTGTGATGAACCTGTCACACGCAGTAACTGTGTTCTTGTATGAGGCCGCGCGTGGTCGGGAGATCGAGAGGCTGAAGCCGCTTGCAACGGACACAAACCACCGGGAAGCGTTCGTCAAGATGTTCGATGAGTTCGTGGACCATCTAGAGCTTCCCGAGATCCGAGAGAGGAACTCGAAGCTCCTTTTTAGAAGGATGGTGTCAAGGTCTCAGCCCACACAGTGGGAGTTCTACACGCTCATGGGTGTGTTTAACCAGGGGACGAGGTTGTTGAAGGGGTGGAAGCCTGGTGAGAACGATCATGAGGACTTCGATGTAGAGCTGGGGGAAGAGCCTCCGGAAGACATCGAGGAGTGATCAAAACGACCGAAGCATTTCCGCTGTATAATGACTACAGTTAGCTACAATGCTTCGACCCAGCGAATTAGGTTGAGTATCACTTCCACCCTAAATCGCGGGCATTTCATTTTCATCAGCGCTAGCGCTAACTCTCGGATGAAAATGAAATAAAAAGAGAAAAAAGAGAGGCCCCGAGGGGCCCCTCTAAAAGAACCCGCTTAGTTCAGAGGGTTCTTACATTCTGGGCACAGGAACCAGCCAGGCTGGACTGGGGAGTTGCAGTTCGGGCACACAGCTCCGCCGGCCTCGGCACCGCCTTCCTCTGCTGGCATTTCGCCACCAGCTGCAGGCTCTTCCATGCCAGGCTCCATGCCAGGCTCCATGCCTTCTTCACCCTCTGGTCCTGGAGGCAGCTCGAGTGGAGCTTCCTCTGCAGGGAGTGGCTCAGGCTCGGCAATGCCAGGCTCCATGGCGCCCATCTCTCCCTCCATTGGGAGAGGCTCGCCCATGCCTGGGTCCATGCCTGGATCCATCTCTCCCTCCATTGCCATTGGCTCTTCAGCGACTGGCTCTGGGGCAGGGGCTGCGGACTGCTCCTCTGCAGGCTTCTTGGTCACAACGACCACGATGATGATGATCACAACGATGATGATCAACAGAGCAAGCACTGCGAGGACGATCCAAAGCCACAGGAGGTCGGAGGCAGGGTTGGAGGTTCCACCATCGGTGGTTCCACCATCAGTGGTGCCGCCGCCACCGCCGCCGCCGCCACCGCCGCCGCCGCCACCGCCGCCACCGCCGCCGCCACCGCTGCCACCATCAGTGGCTGGTGGGGCGAGGACCTCTACGACCTCGGTAAGGGAGATCTCTCCACCCTTGCCGTCGGAGATGTAGAGGGTGACGGTGTAGTTGCCCGCGTCGGGGAAGGTATGCTCAAGCATCAGACCCTGCTCCTGGATGGAGGAATCGCCGAAGTCCCAGGTGTAGATGATGTCATCACCATCAATGTCCTCTGCACCACCGAAGGTGAAGTTGACAGTGAGGTTCTGGGCGCCAGGCGTGGAGGAGTCTGCGTCCTCGATGTCATACTCAATGGCGTTGTCGGTCGTTGGCGCGTCATTGACGTTCTGGACTGTCACATACCATTCCATGGTGTCGGACAGAGAGTCGCCGTCAGTGACGGTGAAGCCAAGGTAGTAGGTCACCTTGTCCGCGGATCCCACGAATCCCTGGTCGGATGGTAAGAACCAGAACTCGCCAGTGGTACTGTCGAGGCCCCAGTTGGTACCCTTCTCAAGGAGGGAGGAGTCGAAGACGTTGGTGATGTTGCAGCTAAAGGTCTTGGTGTCGCCCACATCCACATCGGTTGCGGAGAGGGTGAGGTTCAGATACTCATACTGGTTCACCTTGTGGTTACCGGACACGGTCAGCTCTGGTGCGTCCGGAGCATTGGTGGTGGTGATGGTGACCAGGACCCAGTCCTCGAGGTCGTCACTGTCGGACACGGAAATGTTCACAGTGGTGACACCAACGTCGCCGTTGGTAGGCTTGCAGGAGAAGTTACCGACGGTGTCGATGGTTGCTCCAGCAGCATAGGATAAGGTTGTCTCGGTGGTCTGAAGGACACGGAACTCTGCGGTGTCGCCCTCATCAACATCGTGGAAGTTGATGGAGAAGTTGAGGAACTCGTCCTCTGTTGCATCGACAGATACAGCGTTGTCCGTGACGGTCAGGTCCGTGGTTCCGAGAGTGATCGAGTCGATGATAGGCTGGTCGGGCTGTGGTATGATAATGATATCGATGTTAGCCTCGATGAATGCCATATCAGGGTCGGTCGCCTTCAGGGTTATGGTATCGGTTCCGGACATGTCCTCCTCAAGGGTGACTGTCAGGTTGTAGTCTACCAGTGCAACGGAGATGTTGTCGGAGGCGAAAGCGGCGCCATAGACACCAGCCTCGCTCTTGAGCTCAAGGGTGAGCTGTCCGAACGTGTTGTCATTGTCCGTGAACACATCTGAAAGGTCGATGGTGTGCGGTCCGGAATCCTCATTATAGTTCCTTGGTGTGGTACCACCAGGCTTGATGGATGGAGCCACATTGTTGTGGATGTCCGGTCCATTGAACGATATCGTCGTAATGGCCGAAGTTATACCATCCGAACCCTGGAAGTAGTAGGTGTGTGCACCCTCAGCAAGGTCCTGGAAGTCGTAGTCGAACAGATAGTGCTCACCATTGGTGTAGTCGCCGTCGTTGAGTGTTGCGTTCGGGTAGGCGTTTGCGTGGGTAAGCAGGTTGAAGGTCTGCTCGTTGGCGGTGCCGGCATCGATGACGAGAGCCAAGGATGCTGGGGCATCGTCGTTGAAGTCAGAGTACGTTACACCGTAGGTGTATGTATCTGCAGACTCACCAGCTCCTGGTGCGAGTGTGACGTTGGTCAGCGTTGGTGCGATGTCAGGGACCCACTCTTCGATGTTGAGGTTGGTTATGTTATAGTAGGACCAACAGTTGATGTAAGCCCAGATGCCGTTAGCATAGTATAGACTACCAGTGGTATAACCAAGAGCAGCCATCCATGCTGGGGCCTGGAACACCATGTCAATGGTGACACGAGAGTAAAGGGAGTCAAGTGATTCGTTCCCTTCGATCCTCACGCCAACTTCATTGAAGTATATGGTCTCACCAGATGTCTGGTTCGTAGATATGATACTGTTGCTACCCCATAATGGAGTGAACCATGTGACATCCGCAGCTGCATCGTGACGATAGACTTCGAACTGTGTCATTGGCCATATCAACAGGTCACCCTGTGTGAATGATAGGGTCCATGATAACCAATCCGAATAGATGGTCCAGTTCATGGTGATGTCTTCCTTGATGGTGTTTCCAGCATCAGGGATGAGCTCACCAGTATGATTGAACCAATCGTTCCAGTCGAGCATCTTGTTCACATACTCTGTGTTGGATGGGATGGAAGATGCTGCGAGAACTGAGCTGTTCACCATGTTCGCGTTCCTGTCAAACGTTGGGCTACCACCATATCCATCATCATCACCAGCTGCTGGGTTCCCGGTTGGGTGCCATGCATTGGTGTATGCTGTCTCTGTTGTGATAGAGCAGGAGATGTTGTAGTAGACCTTGGTCTGGGATGGATATCCGGTCATACCGATACCGGTACCGAACGTGGTCTGTGTCATGTTCGTTGGTGCGATACTGAGGAGGAACTCGCCGGACCATGGTGGCATGAAGTTGATAGCAGTATACCATGTTCCCTGAGCATCTCTCCAGTTATGGAGCCAATCCTCGAGATAATAATCTGGAGGTCCTGTTGGGTTCTTTCCACTGTAGTGGATAAGTGTCTCGACCATCTCTTCGCCTGCTGGTGCCTGTTCACCGGTAGCGGTGTAGTACATAGGCAGCCAGAAGACAACACTGAGGCCCATATCGTTCCAAGACTGACCGGATCCATGGTCGGAGCCGTAGTCAGCGTTGATCGTGATATTGATCAGGTCAACATTGGTGTTGCTCTGCTTGCCATAGACACGATAGAAGTCAACATCTGCCCAGCGATAGACTGGATCCTCATCGTGGGCTGGCTGTCCCCAATCTGCATCAACGTATGGTTCGTTGCTGGTATCATCACCATCGAACGTGTCACCATCCTCGATGAGCTTGGCGGATGTGAAGTTACCATCATAATCGGCATCGTTCTGATTGTCGGGCTCGGCGTGTGAGCCCTTTGTGAGATCGAGTGCCTTGATGTTCCCATGATAGGAATAGAGATCATCGATGTTCCCGACAGAGGTACGGACGTTGCCTGGGGAGGCCTGCTTGGTCTCTCCAGCACCAAATTCCGCATTAAGGGTACCGATCAGGTTCTCATCGATCTCAACTGGCTCATAATTGGGAGTCATTGAGATCGGCTCAAGCTCGCCTATTTCCATGACCGGGGTTATCTCGGGAGTTTCCTCAGCAGGTGCTGCTGATACTCCGACCATGGCTAAAAGCGAGGAAAGCAAGAAAATTGCTAAGATGATAGCAACTTTTGTCTTTCCAATATGCATGTGTTTTCCTCCGAAACAACCTGGCGAAGTAGAACATCGCTATATAGCTTGCAATACCGCCAAGTATGGTACTTCTCATAATACATGTATATTAAAAGCTATTAGACACATAATCACTAGATATGTCATACGATTGGGCCTATATGTCATTATGAAATGAAACGGTCCTGGCCCGGTTTTTTCACGTTCTATGAGCTTGGAAGATTGCCATATGCACCGCAATGTGGACACTCTGCAGCCTTCTGTCCAGAGTACACTGTGAAGGTGTTCTTGCAACCCGGACATCTTATCTTTAGAGGGACCTTCTCCTCGTCATCATCTTCGAACTCCTCCTCCACCTCTTTTTCCTCCATTCCACGGATGAGACCGACCGCTCCGCAGTGCGTACATGTCAGCTCAAGGGGTCGAGAGCCATCGTCTAGGACCTCGAACTGACCCTTGCAGGATGGACAGACGATCTCGCGGATGGATGCCTCCTTGCCCTTCTTCAGCTTTAGAGGCTTCTTTCCGGAAGCTCCGAGAATGGCTGCAAGCTTTGAGTCGACCTCGTCCTCGATGTGGCCGATGGAGACTCCATCACGGATCTGGGCGGATGGTTCCTCAACGTCATCCGGTCCTTCCTCGACCTCAGGCTCCTCGTCAAGGTCTGGCTCATCAAGGTCCGGTTCGTCGATCTCGGTATCGAAGGAGGGTTCCTTTATCTCGGTCTCCACAGGTTCGGAGTCCATCTCGATATCCTCGTCCTCGGAGGTGTCCTCCTCTTCCGGTTCCTCCTCTTCCTTCTCCGACTCGTAGTACTCGTCGTCCTCGTCACCCGCTCCTTGAGGGTCACTACCCGAAAGGTCCGAAGAATCGCTAGATTCGATAGCATCCCAAACCTCCTCTTCCGGTTCCTCCTCCTCCTCAGGCTCCTCGTCGTCCGGTTCCTCTTCAAGGTCCTCATCGTCGTCATCGACCATGACCACAGGTACGAGTTCATCCTCGTCCTCGTAGTCTTCGGGTTCGTCGTCCTCATCCCAGTCCTGGACAGCGACGACCTCCTCTTCCGAGGACCTAACGATGCGAACTATGACGTAGATGACGATGATGATGAACGCAATTATGACCATAAGGATGAGCAGCATAACGACCACGGTACCGGTCAGCATGACCCAAAGCCAAGTGACAAGGTCATCCGTCCCATCATCGGGATCGGTCCCGTTCCCATCTGTCCCATCCGTTCCGTCGGTGCCATCTGTTCCGTCGGCGCCATCTGTATCATCAACGTTGTAGATAGCAAAGACAATGGTATCTCCTTCCACCCATTCCTCACCGTTGAACGCCCTAACATCCATTGTGTGCTCGCCGTTGTCATAGATGGCAGTGTTCAGGTCGTAATACCAGCTCTCGAAGTCCCCACCACCCATGACCACCTCATGCCAGTTACCGCCATCGATGCGGATCTGGACAGATGTCGTGTCGAGGTGGTCGTCCGTGTATCCTTCTATCGTGAAGATACCATAGATCTCCTCGTTATAGATGGGTCTTGTAAAGCCTGGTTCTGGGACCTCTAGGGCCCTCTCGACCATGACCTTCAAGGTGTCAGATGACTCGAACCCGAAGGAATCCTTTACGGTGAGCTTGACCGTGAACTCGCCCATCTGGGTGTATGTATGGTAGACTATAGGCTCTGTAGAATCCGTCACTCCATCCCCGTCCAGGTCCCACGAGTACTTCAAGGCCCCATCAAGGTCTGATGAGTTGGTTCCATCCAGTGTGACCTTCTTGCCGACCCTGGTCGTAAGGTCTGCTGGTGCAACCGCTATCGGTGCAGAGTTGATGGTGACGCTAACTGTGGCAGTGTTGTTCGCACCACGACCATCGTATACAGTGAGCGTAGCGGTGTAAGAACCGTACTCGGTGTAGGCGTAGTTCACAACCATGCCCGTCCCCTGTACCTGGATGCCATCTGAATCATCGAAGTCCCAGTGGTAGGTAAGCTCGTCACCATCGGAGTCCGAGGACTCGGACCCGTTGAACTCCACAGGCTGTCCGACCAGATGCGGCCTCTTGTCAGAACCTGCATCTGCGTATGGGACGTGATTGGGCCATACTTTGACCTCAACGGTGTCGGTGTCCTTGTACATCTCATCGTCCCATACCGTGAGGACAATGTCGTAGGTCCCACTCTCTGTGAACGTCCAGTTGGTCACAGCACCAAATGAGTCCGCCTCTCCATCCTCGTTGAAGTCCCAGGCATAGGTGAGGTCACTACCTTCAGGATCGTATGAAGTTGAAGCGTCGAACATGACCGTGTCCATCTCGATGATCTCAAGGTCCTCCCCGGCCATCGCTACCGGTGGTTTGTTCGGTGGGATTATGGTGACGGTCATTGAATCCGTGGCGTTAGCGCCCTTCTCATCCCTGACCATGATGGTCACGATGTAGGTTCCCACGGAGGTATAGAAGTGAGTTGGTGTTGCCCCTGTAGCATCCGGTTTGTCCCAATCAAGACCATTGGCGAGGTCGTAGTCCCAGAAGATCTCGATGGCGTCTCCGTCAGGGTCGTACGAACCGGTCCCATTGAATACGATGTTATGATAAGGCCGGGTCGTCACATCCATTCCAGCCGATGCTATCGGGTTGGCGTTAGCGTTATTGACGATCCTTGCTCCGTAGGAATAACCTGTTGGAGCATCTGCCTCGAAGGATGTGATGACCATCACAACGGCATTGAAGTCAGTGCCGTATCCGAAGACCTCCACAGAGCCTTCCTGCACGGAATTGAGCTCCACCATGGAGATGAACTGCGGAGTGTGTCCCAGTGCATCGAACCCGACTATGTGGACCGCATACTCGATGTTATCGTCGCCATTGAAGTCCAGCGTCAGATCACCTTCCCCTCCGGTGAAAGCAAGGTAGTCTGCAGCGTAGGGGCTTACAGAACCCGCACCGGTCACAGGGAAGTTCGTATGGGTCGAGGTGGTCGCCACATCGATGTCGATGAGGTCGTAGCCGAAGGTTCCGTTCTCAAGACTTGTATCGTCTGCCATGTTCGCAACGGTCCACGCCTCGAAGACGTTCTCGAAGGTCTCTGTGTATCCCATTGAAGAGAGCAGGTTATCGATGGCCTCTATGCCCTGGTATTCCTGACTACCACCCGGGTCCATGTCGGTCCCATCCCGCAGAAGCCTTCCCACTGTGTCGTTGCCTCCGAAGTGGTCAGCAAGGTATGTGATGAACGCAAAGGTCGCTCCACGCTGTGCTCCCTCGATGGCCGGTTCCCCGGAGGGTTCGTCCCAAACAAGATCTGCATCAGGCAGGAACTCGAAGTACTGCAACAGCGTGTCATCCTCGCTGTCCCCATAAACGAAGAACGAGGCATAGCGTGCCATACCCTCGTCGAGCCATGGGTCCTCCTCGTCATCGTAGTTGTACTCGATCATCCGAGCGAAGACCTGACACAAGGTGATCTCGTCACCACGGTTCACGTCGATGTAGAGGATGTCGAGACCGTTCGGGTCTGGTCCCTGGAAGTATCCGTCCACATCTCCTCCCATGCGTGCCATGAGGATGTAGATCTCGTCCTCGGTGTCGAACTGGGTCTCGTGCCCATAGGTCGAGGTCATCATCGGATAGATGGTGTCGTTGAACTCTGTGGCCATATCGAAGGCCGCTGCAGAATAGCCGTCCTCGACAAAGACCTTGCAGTGGTCCCATTCCTCGGCAAGGTAGGCCTCTACGCTCCGCATTCCACCGGAGTCATGGTCCTTGACCTGGAAGGTCTGCTTGGGAACCGCAGTCACCTGAACGGTCAGCGAATCCTCGACCTCGTAGTACCCATCTGCGACCTTCAAGGTCACAAGGTGATGACCGGGCTCGAGGTTGATATCGAACTCCCCGTCCGTGGATAGCTCACCTGAAATGTTGGAGGTCCACATGAACGTGAGATTGTCCCCATCGGGATCGGTGGTCGCGGTGGCGTTGAAGAAGATGTTATCGTTCTCGGAGTAAACCGAGCCGTCGGTAGGGTGGGTGATGTTGATCACAGGCGGGCTGTTGATGCTCGGGTTGATGATGGTGACGTCGACGGTCTCGATGGTGGACATGTAGCCACCGTCGTCGAGGGAATATGCGCGGACGGTGTAGTCCCCGAAGATCTCGGACGTGTCCCAGTTGTACGTCCACGAGGTCGTGCCGGTTGCGTCCTGCCAGGGGGTGTAGACGCCATCTTGGCCCCAGGAGACACGTACGGTGGAGACCGAGCCGTCTGGGTCGTCTGCGGAACCGGTGACGGTGATGGTGCCTGCGTCGAGGGTCTCGCCTTGGGTGGGGTTGGTGATGGAGACCGTGGGGGGAATGTTGTCGCCTTCGTTGACGACGAGAATGTCAAGATAATGATAATCTGAGGAGTAATCCTCTCCATCATAAGCCCGAGTTAAAAGCCGATGATGACCATTTTCTAATTTCAATGTATCGAGATAGTACTCGAAAGTCCAAGTGGTTTGATCGATTTGTTGGACATCCAATCCTTGAATCCAATCGCCTCTATCGATCTTTATTTCAACATCCATGGAAGCTGAGAATTGGTCTTCTTCAGTTACAGTTCCATTTATCTCAATTAAACCCGAAGCATTCCTCTGAATATGATGCCAATAATAATCTACATTGATATCTGGTTCCTCATTTACTGGATACGAGATCCTTGATGGAAAGATGAACTCTTGGATCATCTCATCCCATTTAGATTCAATTGAAGACATCAAAAGAGAGTATTGAGGAGAAACTGAGGCAATATCATCTGTGAATAAGATGGAAAGACCGCTTGCACCAGCCATTGCCTCACCAAAAACACCATTACAATAGAACCTGACATCAGACTCTGTCACCCTTGCTATGTAATGAAGTTCTCGAGAAATCTCGCCTGGAAGATACGTCTCATCGCCGAGTTGCTCAGCAAAACTACCCAGATCTATGAACCTACTTCGAGACATCTTTAAAGAATTATCATATGAATTAGAGATTGGGTTATAAATCAAGGGATCGTATAACTGTATCCCATATACCAATTTTTGAGCAAGATTATTCACATCTTCCATAAGCCAGTGATCAAAGCTAAATGTGTAGATAAACGCCATAGTATAGGTGTCGATATCAACTGGATCAGGTAATCCATCTGAATAACTATCACCATAGGCCTGTATCACTTCCATACAGATGTCCTCAGTATCAGCATACGGTTGTGAATTTATCCTCTCAGTAACATTATCCCACGGAAACCCATCCGCAGGCACCGTCTCCTCCGACGCGATCACCCAATCAGTGAACTGCTTCACCTGGTACACCACCTCGAACTGCCCCATGTAACACGCATCGAACACCATCACATCCAGCACCCTACCGTCCATCGCCTCCTTCGCCGTGATCAATCCGTTCCGCAGCTCCGGCATTGTCATCTTATCCGACAGCCCCATCCCATTAGAGTCCTCATCAATGAGGAACCCGAAGCATCCTTCGCCGTGATCCCACAACACGAGCATGTACCGGTTCGCCGGATACGTCTCCACACCCCAAGTGATGAAGTCCGCCAGCGTGTCCGGGTCCGCCATGTTCGTCTCACCCATCTCCTCGAGCTCGGTGGAACCTATGGTAGATGTGTCATCATCCTTGGTGACATAGTACCGCTTGCACGTGGTCCAGTCGCCATTGGTGGTGTCGTGGCCGTTGGCCCTGTCGATCTGAACTACGACATTGACCTCGTCCGTGGAGCCTATCTCTTCCATCTCGTTGAGGTCCTCGATACCGTACTTCTCGAGGTTGTTGTCGGCGTCCATGTAGACCAGGACGGTCCACGCGGCCTCCCCTTCCCTTGTGTCTGGAGCCGAGGTGTCTAGCGGCACCTCTTGCTCGTTCTGAGCAAGGTTAGGAACCGCGACGGTGAGGACAAGGGATATGATGATCAACAAGAGAGGGAGGGTGCGTACGAGCCTGGCTGTTGGGCCGAACATGACATCACCAGATATAATATTAGTATAGGAACTAAGAACAGCGGTGTTAGTGGGAATCGAAATATAAGCGTTTTGGTGGGTCATGTACACAGGCTCAGGGGACACACATTTGGTCTGGTAGGTTTTCAAGCGTCTCACACCGACGTTTTGAAAACCTCTAGATACAGTCGCAAACGGAGCAGTGCTCCGTTCACGACGCACTTGGATGTTAGGCCAAGAACTGTTCCGACCTAAACATCCAAGCCCAGCTGCGCCAGACCATCATTGACAACAATGCCAACTTCGAATGGAAGCCTAGTAAGCGACCCATTCTGCATGCAGTGTCAACGACGTTTAGCGCAGTGAATAGTGTGGTGCCCGAGCCGGAATCCGCAGGAAAGTATCTGCTGGTAACGAAGGCCATCGTTGTTAACGACGCTTTTCGAGGATGTAGCCGTAAAACGGTAGCCAGTGTAAGTGAACATTTTGCGGCCGGCTCGGGCACGGGGACATATTAAAGAAATTCGAGTGCCCGAGCCGGAATTCGAATCCGGGTCATAAGCTCCGCAGGCTCACAGGATATCCAAGCTACCCCACTCGGGCATTCAATGCGGATTTGGGCCCATTATCAATGGACTATTTGAGGGTTTGGTCTGACTGGTCCTTTTCCCCCTATTATAATATTCATATATGTCTCGTACCGCATACTATTTATATAACCACCGTAATAATTGCCAATATCTTGCGCTATCAGTAATGATGGCCAGTGGGGTGCTATTCATGAACAGAAGGACCACGGTCACCTTGGCCGCTAGTATCGTACTGCTTGCATCGATCTTCATCCTCTCTATGACGTCCACAGCCGCGGATGTTTCAGGGCCCATATCTACAGACACAACCTGGACCCTGGCGATGAGCCCGATCAATCTCACAAAGAACGTGACAATCGAGGCCGATCAGGTCTTGACGATCGAAGCCGGAGTTGTCGTCCGATTCACAGAAGGCACATGCCTTTACATCGACGGAAACCTCAGCGTAGAAGGGAACATGACAGACCCTGTATGGTTCGTCTCCAACGCTTCCTCTCCAGCGCCAGGCGACTACGTAGGTATCATACTGAACCAGACCGGAACCTTGGACGCATCATACCTCAACGTTTCCAACGCTTCAACTGCTCTGAAGGTCGATGGAAGCATCAATGCGACCCTGGACCACTTCAGCTCTTACAATAACAACATGGCCATCAACGTCACCTCCATGGGTTACGCAGAGGTCATCGACAGCGATTCCAATATCGCAGCAGAGTCCTACAACGGGACCCTTTACTTCAAGAACACCATCGTTGTGAAGGCCATCTACGAGCATAACATGACTCCAATAAAGGACATAGACGTCCAGGTCTCAGACGACAAAGGCATCATCTACTCCACCCCAGGATATGCCAGTGGACCAGACCCAGCCACCGACATCGATGGTCTTACCTTACCGATCATCACAGGCTACAAGCACATCGATGATGGTGTCCTCACACCTGACTACGTGTCCATCTTCTGCAAGCTCACAGACCTTGGAGAGATATGGAACGCAGGTCTTTCTGGAGCGGACACTTCCACCCCAGCGACCATCACCATCCCGTTCGATGTGATCCCACCTGATGCACCAACGAACCTGACAGCGTTCAATGTGACAGGCACAACGGTCCAGCTCGATTGGGACCCTGCCACAGACCCTGGTTGTGATGGTTATACCGTTTATCTGAGCACAAACAACGCCACGAGCGGATTCTACCAGTATGCAGGGACCACCCTCACAGAGATAACCCTGTTCTCGCTCACAAGCGAGACGACCTACTGGATAGCCGTGGAGGCACTGGACTGTGCCCAGAACCCATCTGTGTTCTCCAATGTGGTAGAGATAACCACCCTGGATATCACAGCTCCAGAACCACCAACGAACCTTTCTGTTGGAGAGGTCGGCGGAACCTTCGTCGAGCTCGAGTGGATCTCGTCTGTCTCCACGGACATCAAGTTCTACAGGGTGTTCCTGAACTCTACAGTACCAGGAACATTCAGCAACATCGCAACGTTCAATGCCACCGTGACAAACGCGACACTTCACGGACTCTCATCCGAGACAGAATACACCTTCTATCTCGATGCTACCGACATGGCACTGACCCCGAACAACTCCACAAGGTCCAACTACGTCACAACGACAACGCTGGACATCACATCCCCAGAGATGCCGAACCTTGGTGAGAGCCTTCCGGACATCACCAACATCCCGGCAATAGCTGTAAGGGGCCAGGTGCCCGGCGAGACCTACTGCACCGTGGTAATCCACAACGATGTGAAGGGTTACTTCAATACGACGACGGACGCAACAGGCGTCTTCAACAGGAGCATCTCCTTTGCAGAGGGCAGCAATGTCATCTCCATCCACGCCATCGACCTTGCAGGCAATCCATCAGCAGCACTTACTCACACACTTGTGCTCGACACCGCAGCCCCTGTTGCGATGGCGGGTAACGATATCGATACCACCGTTGGCTCGATCATCGAGTTCAATGGGACCGGGTCCACGGACAACAATGGTGTGGCAAGCTACTCATGGAGCTTTGTCTACAACGGCACTACCATGAACTTCTACACACCGACCTTCTCCTATCAGTTCGACTACGAGAAGGACGTCCTTGTGGAGCTCACGGTCCAGGACAGTGCTGGAAATACGGCTAAGGATTCAATGTGGGTCAATGTCACAATGCTCGACCTTGTGGCGCCACAGATGACCGCGAACACACCGACGGGCTCTGGTAACGACAAGAACGGTACTACGACCATCACAGCCACCCTCGATGAGGAGATCGATCCTGCAAGCATTCAGATGAACGTCACAAGTGACAGCGGAACGGTCGTCACAGGAACGGTCAGTTACGCGACGCCTACAGTGACGTTCACTATCACAGATCAGCTCGAGGGCAACACCACTTACATCATCGACCTCACGGTCATGGACATGAGCGGCAACCTCGCAAACTTCACATGGACATTCAAGACCGCCGCCGACCCAAGCTCCGGCAACGGCTCCGACGGTGGAGGCATCATCGATGTCGACGGAGAAGATGGTGATGATGGAGAGGACAACGAGACCCTCAAGTGGGTCCTCATCGGCGTCGCAGCCGTCCTGCTCATAGGTGTCATCGTGCTTACCGTGTTCCTTTACATGAAGTCGTCTGGAAAGGACAAGCTCCAGGAGGCCGACAAGGCCGAGGATTACGAGGACGAGGATGGCGAAGGCCACCTCTTCAAGTGTCCAGAGTGCAGCGCAGAACTGGCAGAGGGCATCACCTACTGCTATGAGTGCGGTGCGGAGATAGAGGAGGAGGACGAAGACGAGGACGACGAGGACAAGGACGAGGATGAAGAAGAGTACGACGACGACGAAGACGACGAAGAAGAAGATGACGAGGACGACGAGGACGAGGATGAAGAAGAAGAGGACGAAGAGGAGTACGAGGACGACGAAGACGAAGAAGAAGAAGATGACGAAGAAGAAGACGAGGACGATGATGAAGAAGAGGTAGAAGAAGAGGACTGATCCATGGCATTCGTAGGCGCACTCTTGATGATGGCAACGATGTACATCATTGCCATAGCCGCAACCGTAGTCGGCGTTCTGTTCATCGGAGCAGTGGTGGTCATCGGTATCATCATGCTTTTCAAGATGAAGAACAAGAAGGACCAGGCAGTGGTCAAGAAGATAGCGCAGGACCCAACAAAGGATGTCGACGATGCCACAGACGTCTACGAGCCAGAGTACAACGAGGACAGCATCTACAAGATGGGGCCAGAGTTCGTGGCACCGTCCTATTCGTACCAGGAGGCCCATGAGCTCAGGTCTGACATAAAGACCAGACAGGAGCTTGGGACCTCAGCAGAGTATCTTGATTATGAATGCCCCAACTGCGGAACCCCTGTGGACACCGACCATGACATCTGTCCCAACTGCGGTGAGCACTTTGGTGATGAAGAGGACATTGAGTATGAGTGTCCCACTTGTGGAGCTAGGCTCGATGCTTCGGTCACCAAATGTCCAGACTGCGGCGAGGAGTTCGAAGAGGCTGATGAGGAACTTCCACCTCTGGTCGGAGAGACGGTCCCGATGGACGAGGATGGAGAGCCTGCAGAGGTCGCTCCAAAGGTGGAGGCGAAGAAGGACATGTACGAGTGCCCTTTCTGTCATGACATCGTGGATCCCGATGCGGAAAGATGTCCGACCTGCGGTAGGGCGTACATCGAAGGTGTGGAGGGTGAGGAGGTCGTTGAGTACGAGTGTCCGACCTGCGGCGCTACCCTTTCAGAAGAAGTGGACGTGTGTCCTGACTGTGGTGAGAAGTTCACAGATTAATGTGATCTTTTTCACAAGAAGCCAAAGATACTGGCACGTTCGAGGCTATTTATAGGATACACTCCTATCTATCAAGTTAACTATATATATAAGGAACTTATTAATGGCCACATAGGAGATTGGGCCATCTTGATAGGTCCACTCTATTGTACCGATCGCCCGAGGGATGCTCATGGGAAAGTTACTTCGTAAGGTCAGGAAGGAAGAGGAAAGAAGCGAGGATGAACCCGATAGTGATTTCCAGTTCATCGACCTCGCTAAATACAAGAGCGATAAGCCGAGGAAGGTCGGTCGAAAGGGAATGATGATCCGCGTTGCCGAAGTGGACAACTTCGATGACCTCAGGGTCCTTTCCAACTACGTATACGATGGGAATATCCTCATCCTTGACTTCACGGCCATCCAGAACGACGAGCTCCAGCTCAAGAGAATCATCTCCGAGCTCAAGAGGCTTGTCGAGGACATTGGCGGTGACCTGGCTGGTATCAGCCAGAGTATGCTCGTTGTGACCCCAGCAAGGGTGAGCATCGACAGGGAGAGGATCAGAGGCGGCGCAGGCGGCGGTGGCCGTGGTGGCGGTGGCTTCAGGTCCCCATACGACAATGTCGGCGGCAGGGGCGGATTCCGCTCCCCATACGGCAGGTAAGCTTTTACATTATCAAGCTCCACTGGAGCAACCTACTACCTAGCGTATGCGATACCCTAGGTTTCATATCTGATGATTTACATCATCCTTACATCGGGGGGTAGAACTTGACCGACGCTTGTGAGACAGCGGTAATGGCAGGAGACGAAGCCTATCATGACGAGGACCTAAAGACCGCTCTGAGTAGCTACAAGAAGGCCGGAAGGCTTGCTAGCACTGACAATGAGAGGGCGTTCTGTTTTGGAAGGCAGGCGTATGTGCTGAAGAAGCTTGGAAAGTACGAGCAGGCACTAGAAAGTCTGGAAGAGGCTGCAGACCTGGACCCCTACGATGCGGACACCTGGTACAACATGGGCAATGTCCTCGATGCTATGGAGAGGTACCAGGATGCCCTGGTCTCGTTCAACGAGGCGATCATGCTCGATGACAACCGGTCAGAGTTCTACAACAACCGGGGAAACTCACTCTACCATAAGGAAGACCTCGACGAAGCTTTGGAATCCTTCGATGAGGCACTTTCCCTTGATGCGGACAACCTCGCAGCGCTCATCAACAAGGGCAATGTCCTCAATGAGCAGGGTGACCTCGACGCAGCCATCCAGTGCTATGACGACGTCCTGGACGTGGATGAGGAACAGGTCCTGGCCCTCATCGGCAAGGGTGTTGCCAAACTCCGGATGGAGGACCTTGACGAGGCCATGATCCTGTTCGACGCCGCTCTTGCCATGGACGATTCCATCCCACGACTTCACTATCACAAGGCACAGTGCCTTCACGAACTAGACCTTCTTGACGAGGCCCTTTACTCCGTCGAGGAGGCCATCTCGCTCAAGTCCGATTACCGGCAGTCGTGGCTCCTTAAAGGCCACATCCTTCGGGATTCAGGAAAGCTCACAGAGGCCATGAAGGGCTATGACAAGGCCATCCTTTTGGAGGGAGATTATGAGGAGGCCTGGTACAACAAGGGTCTGATCCTCGCAGAGCACTTCGACGATCCAGAGGAAGCTATGGAGTGCTTCAACAAACTGGTCACCCTCAACTCAGGCCTGTCCCTTGCATGGTTTGAGAAAGGCGTTCTCCACTACACCAAGTTTGGTGAGTCCGACGAGGCGGTCAAGTGCTTAAAGCGCGCGGTCAAGCTCGACCCGAGCATGGACATGGCGTGGTTCCATCTTGGAATGGTCTACTCCAAGGACCTCAAGGAGCCAGATGAGGCATTGGAGTCCTTCGACGAGGCTCTGGTCATCAAGGAGCGTGCCGAGACCTTATTCCAGAAAGGCAATGTCTTTGCTCGATACCAGCGTGAGTACAAGGAGGCCATCGCCTGCTACGATGATGCCTTGGAACTGGACCCGAACCATGCTCGAGCCTGGTACAACAAGGGTGTGGCCTATGGAAAGATCGGTCACAACGACGAGAAGCTGTCCTGCATGGACAAGGTCCTTGAGATAGAGCCTGACAACGAGCAGGCATTGAAGGCCCTTGAGGATACAAGGGAACTTCTTGGTGATGGTTAATCCATCAGATCTAGGGCATACATCAGATAGAAGGTAGCCCAGCTTTCGGCTTCTGCAAACTCTGCGCTCCTACCGATACCACCGTTCCTTCTTTCGAACTCATCCCAGCGAGCATGAACGAGTGAACCTGAAAGGTCTGAACAGTATTGTCTCCAATCCCCAGATCCTTGCTCAATCCCAGCTCTAGGGTCAACAAGTGATAGACCATCCATAGCTCCATCAACCTCTGGACCGGCCTTGATCGCGCTCAATAATCCCCAGGACGCACTAAGCGCAAATGGCGATGGATCGCGGTCCCGAGCTGGCCACTCCAGAACATAGCTTCCTTCCTGGCAGCCCTTGGCCAGAGGTAGAACTTTCTCCAGCGTCTCCCGAAGCCTGGTCTCGTATAGCCCAGCCTCTCCGAGCGCAAGAAGGACCGCTCCTCCTTTGGACATGAAATCATGACCGCCCGGACCCTCGGGGCAAGGCTCCTTGTCCATGGACACAAGGAAGTTCGAACGGACAAGGAAATTCGCTCCTTTATCCGTAGCATCCCGGGCAACGTCGAAAGATTCATCCTCGTGGTGCTTGGACCACTTAAGAAGACAGTAGAGATGGAAGAACGGGTCTGTGTAATGCCGAGCGATGAAGTCTGTTCCCTCGCAGATCTTGGCTTGAGCAACAAGCAGGTCCTTGCAAAGCGCGCTCTGTTCCCCCAGCGGCCACTCCCCGAACGACCTTTGACACTGGACCTCGGTAAGGAGCATGAACGCTGCATCGTAAAGGCGAGTCACCTTCGCACGCTTTTCAGGTGGGTTCTCAACATGCTCATCGAACGCATCCCTGATGTAGCTCAGAGCGTCGATGACATTGCTGTCGAACCTTGCGTCGCCGGAAAGTTCACGGTACCTGGCCCAGGCCCAAACCCCCTGAAGCGTGTCATGGAAGTCCTCCTGAAAGCCCAGGCTCTTCCTTAACTCCCATGGTGCGACCGTCCCGGGTATCGGATCGTCCTCGGTCCCCTGGCATCGAGTAAGGAACTCACAAGCCTTGAGGAACCTTTGGACCTTGTCCATGGACCATCACCTAATCCAGCTCATCCGTAGGGTCCGGGTCCAAAGGACTCTTCAGAACCCCGAGGGTCGTGGTCCTTTCAGCAAAAGCATTGTGTTTGTGGATGGACTCCTCGGACACAGACCTGGCAAGTATCCTCGTCTCATCCGGAAGGTCACCATACTTGTTGATCAGCATCGACAGCATGTTCCTGACCACGTCCTCCACGAACATCGGGTTGGTATGGGCCTTGATGACCACCTCAGCCTCATCAGGTCGCTTGAGCGTCTGGAATGTGGGCGAGCTCATGGACGACTCTACGATATCGATGAGGACGTCCGCCTCGACCTCGTGGCCCTCTGAAACCTCAAGGATAAGCGTTCCCACATTGCGCTGGTTGTGTGACATGAAGGGCCCGTCGTCTGAGCACTCCATCTTGTTCTTGGCGGTCTCCATCGCACATGGACATGCGGTCATCCCAACAGCCTCGACGCCTATCTCGCGCTTGCTTCTTCCATCGGCGTAGACCATGGCTCGAGCCAAGAGCTTGTAGTTCTCCAGGCACTTCCGCCCAAGTGGAGCTGAGCGCTCAAGGAAGTAGTCAGCGACCATCTGGACCTCAGCCCGTTTGGCGTAATCGTGTCGCTTCAGAAGCAGCTTGCCGACCTTCAAACAAAGGTCCTCAAGCGATGGGGAAGGGTCCCGAACAAGATCGTCAACGACCTCGTCGATGGCCTCGATGTTGCGAGACATGTGAGAGCCTTTCTGCTGTGCAGGAAGGTCTACGAAAACGTCGATAGTGGGAATGAGAGTAACCGTCCTTCCATCCCTTTTGATCTTCACAGGCTTTTTCACTTCAGTGATGCCAACCCGTGTTAGGACGAAGGAACCATTGAGGGTCTGACCCTGGATGTCTGGAAGATGGTCCATCTTAATCCTCCAATGCCCTGACGATGGATGGAGCGACAGATAGTTTCGTGCTCTCCGATTCCAGGGTGTCCGTGGCTATGAGCCTATCGAGGACGGCATCGAGCCTTGGGACCGCGTCGTTTGTGAAGAGACCATGAGTGCATGCAGCCCATACCTCCTTGGCCCCGTTAGCCTTGAGGTGCTCTGTTGCCTTGATGATGGTTCCGCCTGTGGCGATGATATCATCAACGATGACGACACGCTTTCCAGAAACGTCAAGGTCCTTTGGCTTCATTGAAACCGTGAACCCATCGACCCTGGTCTTTTCCATGTGGTCGAAGTCAACACCCAGCTCCTTTGCCACCTCTCCGGCCCTGGCAAGTGCTCCCTTGTCTGGAGCAAGGATGGCGTCCACCTCCTTGTCCTTGAGATACTCTGCGATGTCCGCCATGCTTGAGACGGACTTGCAGGGCACATCGAACCAATCTGCAATGGTCGGTGCATGGATGTCTATGAGTATGACCTGGTCGCTTGCAGACTGGATGCGCTTGGCCATGGTCCGTGCGGCGATGGTCTCACCGGGCTTGAAGACCTTATCCTGCCTGGCATATCCGAAGTATGGGATGACGGTCACGATCCTTGTGTCCTTGAACTCCCTTACAGCGTCCTGGAGTATGAAAAGCTCTACGAGCTTCTCGTCCGGGTAGGTGTTCTGGACTATGATAACGGTCTTTCCCATAAGGTCGGAGTCCACGCGTACATACCTCTCCCCATCAGGGAATGGTTTCGACTCGACCTTGGCCAGGGGGCATCCTAGCTGTTCTGAAAGGCTCACAGCAAGGCGCTTGGAAGCAGAACCGGGCAACACGATCATACGTTCACCGGCCACCTGATGGAGCAGGCCCGATTTATAGATAGCGTGAATCTTACCTAAGTTTACTAGATTAGAGGCGGAAGTCTTTTCTATAGAGATGTCTGTCAGGCTTGACAGGCCCTATTGGGCATGGGGGAGGACCGTCATGACCGACGACCAAGAAACAGCGAAGAAAGTCGCTCCTATGCAGAGGCGTAGGAGACGTGTTCTGAAGAGCCACTATAGGCAGGATATAGAGACCCAGGAGGCTGCTAAGGAGGTACCTATACCAGAGGCTCCAGAGGAACAGCTCAAGTACGTTTCCAGGGTCTTGAGCGTCGTCAATGATATCCATCTTCTGTTCGAAGGTATCTGGTCCCAGTTCGAGAGGGAGATCCTCATGATCCGCGAGCTTGGCGGGGATATCGTCAAGCCCGAACAGATCCTTCGTGAGTTCCAGGAGAACTACCTCCAGCATAACTACCA
This sequence comes from Thermoplasmatota archaeon, assembly GCA_028279585.1. Taxonomy (GTDB): domain Archaea; phylum Thermoplasmatota; class Penumbrarchaeia; order JANQNL01; family JANQNL01; genus JANQNL01. Next base: position 7,283 of record JANQNL010000071.1, on the reverse strand, counting down.
GGGAGCCCTGGAGTGCGCTCACGATATGGACCAGGCCATAAGCTTTGCCAAGAAGGAATACTTCCAGAACGGCGCCCCACTCATACTTTCATCCATCAAGCGCTCCATGGTCACATACAAGCAGATAAACATCGATGTCAAACCCATCGATGAGCTGTACTCACAGGCCGTTGACGCCATCAATCAGGACAAGTGGAGGACCGCCCAGTCCATCATTGACGACATCAATAGGATGTTCCTGCGTATCGAGATGCAGGTTGACTTCGTGGAAGACCCATCCACAATCGATGTCACAGAAGGACTTCCATCCGAGATGTCCACTTTCGAGGAGGAAGGCTTCCAGAAGATGCTCGAGAAGCTCGACGACAGTGTCAACGCATTGCCACTTGACTTCGAGCACACAGTAGTCGTCCTGGCAAAGATCAAAGAAAGGGTCAGGATGGCCAAGGAAAGCGGGTTGGATGTGGAGAAGGCCAAGAAGTACTTCGAGGAAGCAGAACCCCAGTTACGTAGTGATAAATACCTCAAGGCGCTCATCCTTGCCAAGCGTGCCAACGATGCTCTTTTAGAGCTTGAATCGGCAGCGAAAAAGGATGAAGAATAATAGGACCTATCGGGGATAGAATGGGAGAAGAGAAGAAGCCAAAGGCCCTTGGAAAGGGCTTGAAGGGAATGATGGACAAACCCCGCCCAGCTCCGAACAACAAGGAGCTACCACAAAAGAAGGAAGAGAAACCCCCAGCGGAGGACCCCCCTGTGGCAGAAGAGAAACCAAAGCCGACCAAGGACGACATTGAGCGTCTGATGCATGAAGTAGAGACCATACTTCGTGCGGTCAAGAGCGCTGGTGTCGACACCACTGAGGAAGAGGTGCTCTTCCTCCAGGCGCGGACGGTAACGGTGATGGGAAACCTCGAACAGGCTGACGAGTATCTATCAAAGATAGCAGCATCTCTCGAACCCAAGTTGCCTGAGGAGAAGCCTGCAGAACCAGAAGAGGCTGCTGAGCCCGAGCCGGAGAAACCTACTGAACCGGAGAAACCTGCAGAGCCCGAGCCGGAGAAACTGGCACCGGAACCTGAAGCGACCCATCCTCCAGACCCAGAACCGACATCTGAACCTGCAGCCGAGGGATCCGAAGAGGAAGAGATGATGTTCTGTCTCTTCTGCGGTAAGAAGATCCCGGCAACCTCCATATTCTGTAACTTCTGTGGTCAGAAGGTGGTGGAATGAACCAAGGGGACGAACCCCTACCGGACCCTTCCACCGTTATCCCATCCAACATCAGGGTGAGCCCACGTGTTGCTAACATCTCCGATGAGCCCAGGCTCGATGAGATCGTTGCCAAGCTATCTTCTCATCCCGACCTTGCCCATACCAAGTTCGTGGTTGGATACAGGAGCATCGATGGACCGATGGTGAGCCCCGTCTGCAGCGGACCGGAGCTCAACAAGCGACGGATGTCGAAGCTTTTAGAGTATGATCCGGTCAGACACGCGGTGCTTTTTGCAGGACCTATCCAGCCACCTGAGGTATCAAGTCTCATCTGGTTGGACCAGAGGTCTGCAGAAGGTCCAGAGGTCTTCCTTTTCTTGCCAGAGCATGTCTCTGAGAATGCACCTTCAACCGAAATTTCAACAACCTACCTCACATCCAAAGTGGTCCTGGACACTTTCGCCCAGGTCAAGGAGAGACCCGTGGTCTCATTAAAGGACCGAGGCCTTGTCCTGCGGGGTCGCCTTGAGGATGTGATGGAACAGATCAGTACGATCACCAGAGGAGCGTGAACACATGGACGACGTGAAAGAACTTCTATTTTCGAGCTCATCGATAGTACCTTCAAGGGTGTATGAGACCTTGGTCTGGACCCCTGGGGGAAAGGAAGGCCACATTGCTGCTGTCGGAGCTGTGATCGCCGATGAGGAGGACTCTTTGAAAGCGTCGTTCGCCCTGTTCAAACCGTCCAAGACCTTGAAGAACCTGCAAAAGGACCCGGACGCACCGTTCACCATCGCGCTTATGGGATGGGAGATGGTGGAGGCGATCTGCCTGACCGCCCTCGACAAGTATGTCGATGGCAATGCTCACCCATCCATACCCCTCACCGATGGCGGCGACAGCACATCTGGTGCCAACCTCAAATGGCCAAAGGATGCCCTCGTGGTCCTTGTCTGTAAAGGAAGCAAGGACGGCATTATGAAGCAGGAAGAGAACCGGTACGATGTGGAGGCGGACATAACGGATGTCATCCTATCCATTCCACTCCGGTCCTCCCCCATCACAAGGCGGGATTCCATGCTCCTGGAAGCAGCGATCCATGCATCCAGAGCTGCGTCGCATTCTGACCAGGAGGTCAGAAAGATCTCAAAGTCTGCTGCCGAGGCAACGCTTGGGACCATCAAGAGGCTCGACGCTGACGCTGATGATAGGGTCGTTCACATAATCGAAAAGGTATTGAAGTGATCAGGAAGCAGCTTCTTTCTCTTGCGCTTCCATGATGGACTTGATCCTCTTTCTTCTGAAGAAGTCCTCGCGCTCCCTTTCTTGAAGCTGCATACCGATGTACTTCTCCGTAGCAAGTAGCCGTGGGATGAAGATATGCTCAAGGGCGTTCACCCTGCGCTTGGTCTTCTCTATCTCCGAGGCAAGCCGAACGATGGTACCCTCGACCTCTGCAAGCTTTATCACAAGTTCCAGGCAGTCTTGGAAACCTGTGGTGGCCTGGTCAAGTGAAGCTGTAGTATAGCCACTTCCATACTTGATGCCGCGGGGGATCTCCACAAGGTCGGTCTCGAGCCTGGGCACCTTAACACCCATGACGCTGACGGAGCTTGCTGGAACACCACCTACATCCGGGTATGACCGGGCTGCGGTGTTGATGGCCCTGGAGCCTGACATCATCTCGGCTTTGATGAGGTCCCCATATGATGAGGAGAGCTTCTCCTCAAGCTCTGTTCGAAGGCTTCCTCTCTTTTTGAGGACCTCGATGAACTGGACCACGAGAGCGTCCCTTTTCTCACCAAGGAGCTTGTGGCCTTTCTGGGCAAGCTTTCGCTTCTTGCGAGTAGCTAAAAGCTCCATTCTGGTGGGGTTGACGCCTTCTACGACATCTTCTGCCATCGATGCGGCCAACTACGGTAGAGGATAAAAATCTTTTCACAAGACCGTATCAGGGCCAGAACAGTGGCAGCAATATCGGTAATAGAGGCAATATCGCAAGTCCTATCGTGGCCCCGAACACCAGGACACTGATGACAGCGTAGATGATATAGACGATGGTAAGACCGATCCCTATCACCATACTGATGATACCCATAACGATGCCACCGATGGCGATCCCATCCCCGGTGACGTTCTTCGGGTCCTTTTTGATGGCTCGTCTACCTGCCAGACCAGCAATTATGGCGATTATGCCCAATATTGCAGGAAGTATCCCGCATAGGCCTATCCCTAACAGATATGTTGCCAATCCACTATCCCATTATCAGGGAAACGATGGCCGCAGCGCTGGTCTTTGCCACGATAGCACCCAAGTAAACAATCCTGTTTGGATAGATAAAGGTTGCCGCGTCAATCTCCCGGTGTCGGTTTCTTTTTATAGCTACTACGGAATATATACTCGAGAACCAGGAGGGTTAAGGCATGGTCAAGCTTGGTCTGATAGCTTTGATATTCGAGATATTTGCTGCAGCGGTCGTCGTGATGGATATAATCGGTGGCTTCTTCTGCTGCTTGAACTGTCTAGCTTGCTGCCTTGGACCATTCGCCTTTCTTGCATGGGCCATAGGCGGGGTGATCGCTATCATTGCCCTTGTCAAGAAGGAGGAACCACCAGAGTGGCAGATAGCCCTGGGAATAGCTGGCATCATCATACTACTGTTCGCAGTGGACATCTTCCTGAAGCTGTTCTTCCAAGGCTTGGAGACACTTATCAACGCCCTTCTTAACGCCGGTGGCATAATGATCTTCTGAATGTTGATGCCTGCCTGAGAAATCTATAATAAGCCCATGCTGCTTAGACGAACTGAATAGGAGTGCATACAATGCGCGGATTGATCATCGGACGGTTCCAGCCCTTTCATCTAGGACATCTGGCCACAATAAAGGCCGCCCTCGAGGAAGTAGACGAGATCGTGGTCCTCATAGGCTCTGCAGAACAGTCACACACTCTGGAGAACCCATTTACGGCCGGGGAGAGGTTCCAGATGATCCTCAACGCCCTGGACGATGCTGGCATCACAAGCTGCATGGTCATACCACTCCGGGACATCAACAGGTATGCTGTATGGGTCAGCCACATCGAGTCCATGATCCCACCTGTGGATGTGGTGTACTCGAACAATCCCCTCACGGTCAGGCTGTTCTCTGAAAAGGGTTACGACGTGAGAAAGCCACCAATGGTCCAGAGGGAGGCCTATTCTGGGACCGAGGTGAGAAAGCGTATCCTTTCCAATGAATCATGGCATGACCTTGTCCCAAGGGCCGTGGTCAAGATAATCGAGTCAGTGGACGGTGCGGACAGGCTCAGAGAGCTTGCGCTGGACGAAGGCTCTGAAAGTTAAGCTCACCTGATGTGTATCCTGACGCTGGGCGTCATAGGATAGGTAAGATGGATGAGGGGGCCCTCTACACCTTTATCCTTCAGATAGGAGTGGACGGTCTCGGCTGCAATGAGGGGTTCGTTGTTTATCTCTGAAAGATGGGCAAGTAGTACGTGCCGTGTCCGCTCGGTTATCATAAGCTCGAGGGCCTTTGCAGATTCCAAGTTCGAGATGTGACCCCGGTTGGACATTATCCTCTGCTTCAACTGCCTGGGGTATGGCCCGGTCTTGAGCATCCCTGGGTCGTAGTTGGACTCCAGGACCAAGACCTCGCATCCCTTGAGCTTGTCCACGATGGTGTTCTCAAGCCAACCGATATCAGTGGCCACACCAACACTCCGTTCTCCAGCCTCGATCCTGAAACCCATGTTGGACAGAGCATCATGGGGGATGTGGAACGGGTCCACAGTGAACGGCCCGACCTCTATCTGTTCTCCAGGTTCCAAAGTATGCTTGCTGTGGTAATCTCCCAGCCTTTCCCTGCAAGCGAAGAACGAGTCGTCAGAGATATAGATGGGGACTGAAAAGGTCGCACCGAGCGGACCAACGGATTGGATATGGTCCGTGTGCTCATGGGTGACAAAGATCGCCTGCAGTCCGCTGGGGGGGATGCCGATGCGGCGCATGGTATCGATGATGTACCGCTTTGGAAGCCCTGCGTCGATGAGGATCGTGGAGCCGTGGTAGGACATCAGAGTGGAGTTTCCCTTGCTAGAGGAACCAAGGACACAGACGACCAATCCATCGGAAGCGACAGGCAGGCCGGCTTCATCCGTTGGCACGCTGACCTCTGCCATCAGCTCCGGTCTTGCGCGCTTGCTCTGAAGGTCCTCCCATGCGGTCTTGATATCCCGTGCGGTCTTTATCGTATCTGGACCGCCAGAAGTTGATTCCCAGAGCTCGCTGTCGATGCCTGGCTGACTATGACCTTTGTCCCTGTTGACGCTTCATTCCCCCGATAGGTCAGTGACCCGCTATCCTGTCTTCGCCACTCATTCCGTGGCGAAGGAAGAAGGACTTGCAATCCTGCTTTATGTCCTTTGTCTCAACTGGTTTGAACTCGGACGGGATCATACAAGAGAACCTGTCCTGTCTGAACCGTTGGTCCATAAGGAGGACCACTCCTACATGGCCCGGCCCGTTTATGCACCTTCCTATACCGTTGAACACCCTGGTCATGGCAGGTGATAATGTGGAGTACTTGTATCCCTTGAGACCACCGAACCGCTCGTTCATGGACCGCTGCAGGGCCTTGTTGGTAAGGGTCGGAGGCGCCATGGGGATCCCGACGATGATGAGGCCATGGACCGTTCCATGGTCTTTTTTCAGCCGCTCCATCAGGGAACCTCCCTGTATCCCAAGGACCAAGGTGTCCCCCTCGTCTTGGAGGTTTGCTACCACCTCTTCCAGGTCCATGTAACTTGCACCCTTCTCTTCTCGGATGAGCCTTCTTGGGACCGGGAACCTCTCCAGATGGTTCGCTACAGCATCCAACAATGAATAGGATGGGAACAGAGCAACGACATTTCCTGGGATGACGCTTGCAGCTTCGCTGATGTGCAATGCCGTCAGGTCGAACATCTGGTCTGACCGCTGCTTCATGATGGTTGTGACATCGTCCACTAGAAGGACGAGCCTGTTCGAGCCAGGGTATGGTGATGGGAACCTCTTGAGCCTGACCCTCTTGGATGGAATGTGCAGGACATCACTGTACATCTCGGTGGTGAGCATGCAGTTGCTCATGAGGATGGATGCATGGAGCCTGTGGAAGATATCTGCTGTGATCTCGGAATGGTCCAATGGCTGTACCCGAAGGACCCTCTCTCCAGGTCGAGCGACGAAGGTGTGGACCATTGGTGTGTCCGTTCTCGTCCATGCCTTGAGGAAGGTCGTGACGTTCCGAAGGTGGGTGGGCTCGCAACCTCGAGCCTGCAACCGGCCCTGACTGAGATCGAGTATGTCCAAAAGGTTCGAGGAGGTCCGAAGTGATGGGACCTGTGACCTGACACTATCTTGGAGAAGGTCAGTAAGACCTGTAGGATCGAGCTCCAACTCGTCCCCATCCTCGCAGTATGGTAACTGCTGTTCAAGGACCATGGCGAAGTGTGACAGGGCCCTTGCAGCCCTTGGCCTCATTGCCTCAAGGTCTGCAGCGGCCATCTTGACATCCTCTACTGTCACTTCCTTTCGGGATACGCGAAGGATCCTCTCTGGAAGTTCGTGGGCCTCGTCAACTATGAGTATGACGTCCTCCAGGTCCTTACCGATGCGGGGTAGTAGCCAACACCCGTCCTCTGAAAAGATATAGGATGGGTCACAGACCACCACATTCGCCTCGCCAGCGATATCCAGGGCGCTGTTGTGGGGGCACATCTGGACCTCCTCAGCCATCTCGACGAGGTCTGATGCCCTGGGAAGTTCGGACTTCATCCTGCGGTACGTCTCGAGATCGAAGTTCTCAAGCCTCACGCAGGAGCGAAGGTGATTGTTGACCCGGCAATATTCTGAATCCAGACATTCCCACTGGTCCCCGTACGGGCACATGCTCTTTTTGGTCCGTATGTCCACGGCAACAAGGTTCGGGATGGTCTGTTTGATCAGCCGGAGCGTCTCCATAATGCCCCGGTGATGAGTGGAAGAAGATGTGACGTAGATCAGCGTGAGCCCATGCTCCATGGCATA
>JANQNL010000164.1 GCA_028279585.1 Thermoplasmatota archaeon | reverse complement strand
AGGGGGACTAGTTAATATCCTACCCAGTGTCTTTACCCCCGTGGCTCCGGAGTCCAAGGCCATCGCAAGCGGCCTCATCCCTGACAGACCAAAGCTAGTCCAGTTCCTCACCATGGGCGGCATCATGTCGTCTTGGATATTCATCCCGCTCCTTGCAAAGGAGCTCGGCATCCGTGACGTCTACATCGGCATGATAGTAGGGTTCTATGCTGCTGCTATCTTCATCTCGAACTACCTGTTCGGGATGGCGTCCGATGCTAAGGGCAGGAGGATCTTTCTGTGGATAGGGTTAGTGGTCTCTATCTTTGCTCTACTGAGCCAGGTCCTTGCATACAATCTATGGAGCCTCATCCTTGCCAGGGTGTTCGTGGGGTTTGCTGCTGGGATATTCCCCCCAGCTCTGATCGCCTACGTCTACGAGTCCAAACAGAAGCTTGGCAAGTTCTCTGCCTTCGGTTCCCTGGGCTGGGGGGTGATGACCCTGGCTGCCGGGTTCATAGCCGAGATAGGTCTGGTGGTTGGTTTTGTTCGGGGTTATGACTGGGTCTTCGTGTTCTCGGCCATCTGCTTCGTCATTGCATTCGCGATCTCGCTGACCCTTCCGTCTGTGGAGAGCAAGAGCATCAAGGTCCCACTGTTTCCCAAAAAGATCATCAAAAAGAACCTCCACATCTACCTTCCCTTGCTCATCAGGCACGGGGCGGCCTCGAGCCTTTGGACGTTCTGGGCCCTGTTCCTGGCTGTTGACCTGGACGCTCCGGATTGGATAATCGGCTCTACGATGTTCGTCAATGCATCTGTGCAGTTCGTCATCATGTTCTTCATCTCAGACAAGATAAAAACCTACTGGCTTCGGTCGGTCGGTATCCTGTGTACCGTTGTCACGTTCTTGATATTCGCTTTCGCTACCCACTGGTGGATAGTGATGGTGGCCCAGGGAATAATCGGTGTGTCGTGGGCAAGTCTGTATGTCGGTTCCCTTCGAGATGTGGCCGCACATAACAAGGAAAGAGCTACAGCTTCAGGTCTCATCAACTCCTCAACAAGCCTTGCATCCTTGGCAGGTCCGATCTTGGCTACGGTGGTCATCTTCATTGCCAACTCGGTGGGGACCAATGGTTTCATGTCAAGCTACAGGATGGTCATTCTCGTTGCTGCCATGTTCCAGGCCATTGCGTTCCTGACGATGATCGTTCTCTCACCAAAGCCCAAGGACCTAAGCCTCACGTGACCTGCATTTTTGAAAGCAGTTAAATATCTCCATTTTATTTTCCCATAGCCAGGTGAAAGGATGTTCTTCGGAAAGTCAAAGGCGAAGAAGCACATGGACCGCGGGTTCGAGCTCCATCAGGCGGGTGACCTCGCAGGAGCGGAAGCTGCCTTCAAAGAAGGCATCCAGGTCTATGAGAAGTTCGCTGACATCCACCTGCTCTATGGTGACCTTCTTAAAGAAATGAGGCGGGTCGTGGAGGCGGAGCGGGAGTACCGGCGTGCCATCGAGCTCAAAAAGAACAACGCCGAGGCCTATGCTGCACTTGGGGCATTGCTCCATGAGCAGAACAAACGGTACGAGGCCGAGGGCGCTTACAAGAAGTCCATCAAGATCAACCCCTACTTCATCACAGCTTATCTCAACCTAGCAACCCTTTACATGGACTCAGCCAGGTTCGAGGAGGCAAAACAGGTCTACCGTGAACTACTGCCTTATGCTGAAGAAGCCGAGGACCAGCAGCTCATCGATATGATCCGGTCCAAACTTGCCTAGGTCTGACGGTCGACCTTCCAGGTCTGCAATCCTTCTCTGTCGAACCTGAACGGAACTATTGTCCCACCCCTATCCATCAAAGCCTTAGCAACAGTGTATCTGCACTCGGGATCAGTTAGGACAAGGAGATATCCGCCACCGCCTGCTCCGAGGATCTTTCCACCGAAGGCACCGTTCTCCAATGCTATCTCGTAGAGCTTGTCTATCTCGGGGTTGGTTATCTTTGTGGAGAACTTCTTTTTGTGCATCCATCCCTGATGGAGTAGTTCTCCGAACTGCTCGATGTCGCCGGACAAGATGGCCTTCTTCATCCCCAAGGCGATGTCTTTGGTGCCATCCAGTGCCTTGACGACGTCAACCTTCTTCTTTTTGAACCCGGCCACCTGGTCGTCGATTATATGGGCGGACAGTCTGGTTCCACCGGTGTAGCATAGCAGGAGACCCATTTCAAGCTCTGCTCGTGTGTCCGGATTGATCTCTAACGGGTTCACAACAACAGAGTTCTTCCGGAACTCTGTGAAGTTGAAACCACCGAAGGTGGCTGCATACTGGTCCTGAAGTCCACCAGAGATACCAAGGTCCTTCCGCTCGATGTAGTATGCAAGCTCTGCCACGTCATAGTCGGTCATGGCCTTGTTCATGGCCTCTCTGAAAAGACCGATGAGCGCGACGCACATGGTGGAAGATGAGCCCAGACCAGACCCTGGAGGGGCGTCAGAGTGAAGAAGAACACGCGCGCCCTCTTTGTAGGTCATGTTCTTGATGACGGACTTGACCAGGTCCAGTTCTCCATCGTACCGCAGGTCGGAATCGAAGTTGTACTTCGCAACAATGTCGAAGTCCAGGGACTTGACCTTGATGTCCTGCTGGTCGGTGGTCACCAAAGTAGTGTAGGCGAACTTGTTGATGGTGGTGTTGAGGACGCAGCCTCCTTTCTCCTCAGGATATGGGGGGACGTCCGTGCCTCCTCCCCCGAACGATATTCGAAGTGGCGCTTTGGAGCGATAGATCACTTTAAAGCCTCAGTTCTTTGGTCCTTTTGAACCATGAACATCATATTATAATGCTCTTGTGCAGGTCCTCTATCTCTCTTTCACAGTAGTAACACTTGTATCGGATCGGTTCTCTGGAAAGTATCAATGACTTGGATGGAACATCCCTCTCCTTGTTGCTGATGCACAAGGGGTTGGAGCATTTCAGGACGCCTTCGACCTTTTCCGGAAGCTTCAACTGGACCTTGTCCACCACGGTGGAGTCACGGATGATGTTGATGGTTGCGTCTGGAGCGATGATGGCTATCTTGTTGACCTCGTTGGGCTGCAGCTCTCGGTTCTCGATCTTCACAACGTCCTTTCGACCATGGACATTGGATGTGACGGACATGAGAACTGAAACTATGGAATCTTGCTCGCCTGTGATGCCAAGGACCTTGAGAACCTTCAATGCCCCGCCAGACATGATGTGGTCTATCACTGTGCCGTTAGGGATCGGTGTGATCCGCATCTGTTTCACTCTACCACCCCCAGTAAGAGTGCGAGGAGCGCCATTCGAACTGGTACCCCGTAGAAGGCCTGCTCGAAATACTTCGCATGCGGAGTTGGGTCCACATCCACAGCGATCTCTGTGACCCTTGGAAGAGGATGCATGACAATGAGGTCGCTCTTTGCGTCTGAAAGGAGCTCGCCATTGACCTGGTAGATCGCTGCGACCTTCTCATACTCTGACGGGTCGCCGAACCTCTCCTCCTGGATCCTCGTGACGTAGATGACATCGGCCTCCTTGACGGCCTTGCTGATATCCTTCTCGATGGTCGGCTTGACACCAAGCTCGCCGAGATGCTCGATGACCTCCTTGGGCATCTGAAGGATAGGTGGTGCCACCAGGGTCACCCGCGCACCCATGAGGGCGAGTCCGTAGGATAGGGAATGGACTGTCCTTCCATACTTCAGGTCACCGATAAGAACTACGTTCTGACCAGCGATGCCTCCCTTCTCCTTCTCGATGGTGAAGAGGTCGAGCAAGACTGGCATCCTCTGTATCAAAGGCCCCTGTCATCAACGGTGGCGACGGGCCAGGCCAGCATC
>JANQNL010000056.1 GCA_028279585.1 Thermoplasmatota archaeon | reverse complement strand
GGACGAGCCCGTGATCACAAGCTTCGAGCGGATAGACGGACTGAACGGCAACTATGCTTTCGAAGCTGAAGCTTACGACTCGGACCTCAATGAGACCCTCACCCCAGTATGGTACCGCGATGGAGAAGCGGTCCAGGAAGGAGGATGGAGGCTCGAGCTTGACCTGTCAGAGCATCCAGAAGGGGAGGTGGCTATAACGCTCTCGGTGTTCGACACAGACGGGTTCGAGGTCGTTGCCAGGGATGTCATCCAGGTCGAGACACAGGAGGTCGAGCCGGAACCTGACCCACAGGACCCTGTCGACACGACCCCCACTCCAGAGCCGGAAGAGAACAACACCCAGAACCAGACCTGGTTAGTGCTTGCGCTGGGAGGGTTGGTCCTCTGTGGGCTCGCGTTTGCCCTGGTGGTCCGGTTCAAGAGGCACAGACAGCGTTAGTCCAGGTCCAGGTCGATGTCCTCGTCCAATCCCAACTCCTCATCTTCGGACATAGGCAGTGCCTTCTGGTCCTTCTTCGGAGCTGGTGCCTCTCCTATCTGGTCCCTGTAGTCGAATTCTTTATCATCTTGAGGGTCACCACCCGAAAGATCCGAAGAATCGTCAGATTCGACTGGATCAGCAGGTTCCAGTTCCGGTGGTTCCTCGTCAAGTTCCTCGAGCTCCTCTGGTGGTTCCTCAGGCTCTTCGAGGTCTTCGTTCTCAGGCTCTGGTGGAGGAAGCTCATCCTCTTCCGGCTCCGGTGGCGGGAGGTCATCCTCGTCGAACTGTGGTCCGACAGGGCCTATGTCCTCCGGCTCGGGTTCCGGCTTTGGAGCAGGCTCGGATGGAGCCTTCAAGGAGATGAGTATCATCACAAGGAGCACAGCGAAGATTATCACGAGCACGATGATGATGATGAGGTAGATCAACCAGTTGCCAGGCATGGATGACTTGCTTCCTGGGTTATCTCCAGAATCAGTGACATCCTTGTCATCTGCTGCTTCCCTGGTGTTTGTGAAACCATCATCGTCTGTATCCTTGCTTCCATCTGAAGCATCTAATGGGTTCAGATCATCTGCCAGTTCATCGAAGTCCGACATGAGGTCGCCATCGGTGTCTGCGTCGAACGGATCTGTTCCATGCAGATATTCTTCGTGGTTCGAAAGACCGTCACCATCCGGGTCCTCCGAAGCATCGTTTGTGAACTCGTCTAGGCCTACCTCGCGCTCCCACTTGTCAGGCATACCATCATTGTCGGTATCCTTTATGAGGGACACAGGTAAGGTCAGGATGAGGTTGTATTCCTTCTCCATGTTGTTGCCATGGACATCCTGCAGGAGCACAGAGAGCGTCAGCGTAAGCGTACCGTCCCTTGGGACGTCCGCTGCCTCGATGGTCAGTGTTCTGCCATCGTAGCTGTGCGTGAAGTTCAGGCCAGGTATGGACAGGGCACCGTTGATGGTACTCTCATCCACAGGCTCATCGAAGGTTAAGATCGCCATTCCAGTGAAGGTCTGGTACGTCTTTGGTGAGAAGTACTTTACCTCTGGGCCAGTTAGATCGATCTTGATCCTGAACGAAAGCGTTGCAACGTTACCTGCGGAATCTGAAGCAGTCACCTTCACGTTGTGGCTTCCCTCGCCCCAGCTTGCAGTATCGATATCATACGGCGAAGCCAAGGTATACAGAGTGCTGCCGACCGTGTAGGTCACATCTCCAAGGTTCGGGTCGACTATGTTCAGGTCGATCAGGTCGCCAGGTGTCGCGAAGGACTCTGGAGGTCTGTCGACAAGCTCTATCATCGGAGCTGTGGTATCGAAGGTCAGTTCGAAGTCCAGAGTTGCAGAGTTCCCAGCCTGATCGACACAGGTCACCTTGAACTCTTTGAGCCCATCAGAGTATCCTGCAGTGGCAATGACGTATGGCTCCAGGAGCTGGACAGGAGTGTCCGGGCCGATGGAGTAGGTCACTGCTAGGATGTTGGACTCGATGACCTCAAGCCTTACCGGGGTTCCTGCCTGGACGAGCGAGCCGTCTGCAGGTGATAGTAGGTTCACAACAGGGTTCTGGCCATCGGAGAAGTCGAACACGAAGTTCTTCTGCACCATGTTGCCTGCTTTATCTGAGGCTCGAATGGTCACCTGGTAGGTTCCCTGTGGCCAGTTGAGCGTTCCGATGTTGAACGGAGAGCTGAAAGGCATCCATTCACCACCAGCAATTGAATAGTTCACAACGCCAAGGTTGTCGTCGGTGACCTCGAAGTCCAGGGTCGTGCCGGTGACGACCGAAGCATATTCCGCTGGAGATACCAAGGTTATCACTGGTGCTATGGAATCGAAGGTCAAGTAGAATGTTGTGTCATTGACATTGCCATACTCGTCGGTGGCCACGATCCTGATGTCGTGTGGTCCGTCGGTCCAACCAAAGCTGGAAACGTCGTATGGGTCTGCAAGTGGTATGAGCATCCCGCCATCTACTGAATACTTAACAGTGTAGTCATTATGGTCCCAGAACTCGAAGTCCACAGGGTCACCGGTCTTGACATGGCCGTTGGCCCCGTTGACCAGGGTGATCTCTGGTGGGAGCAGGTCCGGAAGTGGTATCGTTGATGGATAGTTGTCCACCGAGTCCCCATCTATCCAGTATGGGTTGTCCCAGACGTTGTTGCCATCAAGGTTAACATCGATGTACCAATCCCAGTAGTTACCGAGCTTGCCATCGTCGAACTTGGTGACACTGTCATCGTAGGCTCCATTATTGATGTCATAGAAACTGTTGCGCAGGACGCGGGTGTTGGTAGCGCCATTGACGAACACACAGTAATTGAAGTTCTCTATCCGGTTCTCTAGGATGTCGATGTTCGATGTCCCAGAAACATAGATCCCCTCATCGCCGTTGTCGCCATACAGGTCGTTCCTGTAGACCCAGCTATTGGTATAAGACCCAATGTAGATACCACCGTTCCTGTTCCAGCTCAACCTATTGGTCGTGATGTTCAGGTCATGATAACCACTGCCATAGCAGTAGATGCCCCAGTTCGAGCCGTCGTAGATGTAGTTGTCATAGATGGTAGTATAATGCGAATATCGAAGGTATATCCCATAGCTGCTGGCAGAGTAGATGGTATTGTCGGAGATCACATAGTTATCTCCATGGTTATTGTAGATACCATAGTTGACAGGATCATCAAAGTAGTTACCATCGATGTATGCTCTCTCACACGATGTTACATAGATCCCTCGTCTCCACATGTAATTGTTCGTGATGTTCATATCATGTGATGTGGTCCCGTATATGCAGTAATCGTCCGCATCATCGAACGTGTTACCATCCACGACCATATCATCAGCATTCTGCATGTAGATACTCTGTTGGTTAGAATCGTCGAAGTAACAGCCATGGATAGTTCCACCAGCTCCAAAGACGCTTATCGGATCGTGATTCCTAACCATAGTAGCATATGATATGGAGAAACCAGTACAATACGAGAAGGTCACATGACCATAACTTCCACCAGTTAAGGACACTGGCTGGTTGAAGTAGTACACGACATCATTACCCTGGACCTTGCAGTTCTCAACGGTCCAGTCACCCTCGGCCATGCTACTCTGATAGAACATGAATCCCCTGGTCCAGCAGGACCTTGCCTTCACATTGACCATGGTCAGGTATTCGCAGTATTGGTAACGATGACCATATGAGCAATCGACCGATGAACTGTCCCTGACGACACAGCTGTCACTGTTATACAAGTAGATGCCATAGCTCTGGTCAACACTCGAGTGGTTCTCGATCCGGACCCGATCGCAATTGTCTGCAAAGATGCCTCGGTCGCCATCATGGGTCGTGCTGTTCTTCACTGTAACATCATCACTGCCCCAGAGATAGATACCATAGTTGTTCTCGGACGAGTTGACCGAGTCGATGATGATATCAGTGCTCTGGATAACATAGATCGAACCCCAGGTCGAGGTATCGATACCTGTAATGTCATAGTTGGAACAGCGGAGCAAGAGGACCATAGCGGTATCCGTCGATGTGATGGAACCACCGGTCTGGTCCTTGATGGCCTCCAACTTCTTGTGCATGTAGAAGGTTCCGGTGAACGTATGCTCCCATCGTGCTACGGAGTCACCATAGAAGGAATACCCATAGTTCGATGGTCTGTTCAGAACTCGTACGTGATAGAGGGAGGTATACTCTGAATTGTAGATGTTCACACCACTATATCTGGCATAGATCCTCGCATCTGATATGTTCACTCTCAAGTTGTAATAGATGTATATGGAGTGATAGACCTCCCACATGTATACCCGAGAGATCGTTGAGTCATCATTCCACCAGTCGAAATATATCGCCCATCCATTGACATATGATGCGTTGAAACCATCCAGTGTAACAGAGTCGGAATGGTAAGAACGGATGCCGTAGCTGTTCATCATGGATACTGTGATGTTGCGAAGGATGGAATTATCAGAGTTCTCTAGATAGATACCATAGTTACTTGCGTAGTAGAAGCTTACATCCATGATGTTGACAAGTCCTAGGGAATAGATCCCTCTGTAGGCAGACGTAACATTGAAGTGCTGGCCGTTTATGACACCGGTATTGTTCACACGAATGCCATACCAGCGACCATACCAGGTAGACTGGGTAGATGTGAAGTATACAGGCTGTGCAGCAGAACCGGTGATGTTCAGGGTACCGCCGACATAGAGGGAGCCATAGTTCATGAAGTAGACGGTCACGCCTTCTTCGATGATCAGTGTGAACCCATCCCATATGTAGAGGTTGCTGTCCAGATACACATCCCCGCCACCTGTGGTCCATGTGGTGTTGGAAGAGATGTGGACGTCAGCCCTTGTGGATGCCCTGACCTCAGGTTCTGCCGCTGGTTCCTCCTCAGCAAAGGAGGTGACCGCGATGGATAGAGGTATGAACATCATCGCAAGCACGAGCACTATTAGTTTCTTTGTCAGACGCATTACTCATCACCTCCGGTCTCCCAGACCTCTTCTTCGGGCTCCTTGGGAGCCTTGACCGGGGGTTTCTTCTTTGGTGGTGGTGGAGCTGGTTTTTCAGGTTCGAGCTCCTGAACCGGTTCCTCGTCGAGCTCTGGGAGAGGCTCCTCTGGAGCCTCTTCCATCGGCTCGAGCTCCGGCTCTTCCTCAGGGGGAAGCTCCGGCTCTTCGATCTCTGGCTCAGGCTCCTCGAACTCCTCTTCCTCGTACTCTTCCTCAAAGTCCTCTTCCTCGTATCCCTCTTCCCAGAAGAACGGAGGATCATCAGCTTCCCTCTCAGGCATGGTGCGGGTCATCTTCAATGCGATGAGTACGACAGCGGCTATGAGGACAGCTGCCAAAGCAACGAAGATCGCAAGGAACCAGAAGGACTCCAATGAGCCCCTGGCGTGAGATTCCTCATCAGGTGTTGGTGGTGGTGGTGCTGGAGAATCCGACTTTTTCTTTGGATCTGTTCCAGCAGCGAACTCCTGGCTGTTGGTATGACCATCGTCATCCATGTCCTGGGTCCCGTCCACAGCAGACAGTGGGTTCAGGTCGTTGTCCAGCTCCCACTTGTCAGGCATGCCATCGCCGTCGGTATCGCCCTTGTTCGGGTCGGTACCTTCTGCATATTCCTCGGCGTTGGTCAAGCCATCACCGTCTGCGTCCTCTGCAGAGTCGTCGACAGTTGGGTCCAGTCCATGCTCGCGCTCCCAGTCATCTGGAAGCTTGTCGCCATCCTGGTCGCCCTCGGCTCCAGAGCCAGTGGTGAACATGAGCTCGAAGTCATCGGCCATTGCATTGCCGACATCATCCTTTACATCACCGATAGTGATAGTGTAGGTCGTATCTGCATCCCATCCACCATCTGCGACGATGGTAAGTCTGTGTCCAGTGTAACTTGTGGTCACCGACTTGGCTGGAGTTGTGAACACATCTCCAGAATCCACAGTGATAGCAGAGTCGAAATCAACGACCACAGCGGCGTTGGTCTTGACGAAGGTAGCGTTGTAAGGTGGGAGATATTCCACGACCTTAGGTCCGGTACCATCGAGCATGACATGGATCTCTTTATGAGCCATGATACCTGCTGCATCGAAAGCTTCCACGATAACAACGACCTCTCCCTCGGACATGCCGGTGGTGGGTATAGTGAAGTTGCCATCAGTGCCAGCGGTCATCGCAGTGCTGTTCGGTGCTCCTGGAAGCATCCAGCTTGCGGTGAAGCTGTGAGCATCTGTGATGGTGACGATGATGTCATCGCCAAGCTTCATCTTTGGACCCATCGGATAGACCTTCATTATCTGTGGTGGTGTGTTATCAACATCGAAGGCGAAGGTGACCTCTGCCTCGTTGCCTGCCTTGTCGACAGCCTTGACCCAGACCGTGTTGGTCCCTTCTGGCCATGTCTCTGTGGAAAGGACCGAGCCACCTGGCATCTTCTGCCAGAACACTCCGCCCAGACTGTAGGACATGTCTGCAAGTCCGCCAACATCCAAGACATTGAACTTCACAAGTGTGCCTGCCCTGATGACAGAACCATCTGCAGGTGAGAGAAGCTCAACGGTCGGTGGCGTTGCATCGATGTAGAATGTGAAAGTTCCGATAGCAACGTTGTTGTTCCCATCAGATGCTTCAACACGCAGCACACGCTTGCCTTCCTGCCAGGAGGACGTATCGACATTGAACCCACCAGAGAATACCTGGGATGCTCCTCCATCAAGGGAGTAGCTTGTATCCTGCAGGTCGTTGTCGGTGATGCTCAACTGGATTATCGTTCCTGGTAAGATGGCCGCGTTGACCTCTGGTGAGAGAAGGATGATCTGCGGCTTGGTCAGGTCCGAAACGTTCAGACTGAAGTTCGTATCTGCAGAGTTCCCTGCCTTGTCGATGGCTATGATATAGAAATCATGTGAGCCTGCGGTCAGAGAGTCTGTAGAGATATCGAACGGTGCTGCCAGATCGACCAGTAGTCCACCATCGACAGAGTACTGGACAGTGTCCAGGTTCATGTCGGTGATCCTCATGTCGATGAGGTTTCCGACATTTATCTCTGTTCCGTTTGGTGATATCCTCTCGATGACAGGGTCTGTAAGGTCCACGGTGAACACGAAGCTCTTAGTGATGCCATTTCCAGCGCCATCGAACGCCCCGATCGCAACGTAATGAACGCCCTCTGACCATCCCATCGTTGAAACGTTATATGGAGCGGTCATGAGCATTGGGATGCTGCCATCGATGGATACGTACACCTCATCCAAGTTCACGTCTGCCACATCGAACGTGATGTTAATCACAGAGGACAGGAACGTGTTGTTGCCTGGTGATGTGATGGTTATCATCGGTGCGATCGAGTCCACCTTGAAGTAGAAGTCAGTGGAGACCACGTTCCCTACAAGGTCGTCAGCCCTAGCCTGAACGGTATGGGTTCCCTCACTCCAACCTGTCGTGTCCACGACATAACTGTCCGTGAAGGAGTCCCATCCACCGGAGGTGGTGTTGTAGACCTCGGCAGTGTTCAGGTTGAAGTCTGTGACATAGACGGTTATCGGAGTTCCAGGCCAGATGAAGCTGTTGTTGGCTGGTACGACGGTCAGCGTAGGTCCCCATGGGTCCATCAACGGATAGTCGTCCTGGCTGTCCCCATCGATGACGTACGGCGTATCCCCAATGCCGTTGAAGTCAAGGTCCGACCCGGTATAATCAGACCAGAGGTTGCCCCAGGACCCGTTGTCCCAGTGGTTGTTGTCATTATCGTCGTAAGCACCTGTCGGATATCCGATGAAGCCGTTGTCCCAGATAGTGGACCATTGGCTGGACTCGAGATACATAGCATAATCAGATCCAGTATCGTTGACGAAATTGGATGAGATATTGGTGTAGTGCGAGCTGGTAAGGTACATCCCATAATTAGCTGAACTATCGATCCTGTTCATGGTGATGTTGTTATCGTAGCAGCTGGAGAGGTACATGCCAGCGTAATTGGAAGCACTGATGGTGTTTCCAATGATGAGATTATCATCACTGTTGGACATATATATTCCTCTGCTGCACCTACTGAAAGTGCTGTTCTGCACAACATTCTCATCCGATAGTGACATGTACAGACCATAGTAATAATTTCTTGAGACCATCCGATTGTTTGAGAAATTGCCGTATTTACAATGGTCCAAGGTGACGTAATCTGTCAGATAGAGATCACAGTCCGTTACGTTGAGCCAATCACAATAATAAGCTCTGAACGGATATTCATACGTATATGATATGTTCCATGATGTCAGGTTTATTCCGTAGCTGTAATACAGGTTCATCTGGTACTCCAGGTTCTCTGCTGTGAATCCTGTGAACGAGCTCTCATCACTGTGAGCAATGACAGGTAGCATTCGATGCGTGGCATCGTAACCAGACAGATGGATGTTGCTGCTGTTGAACACTCCGACAAGGTAGTAGCTTGTTGGCATGACCGGTGTCGAGGTTGCATCCCTTATGTACACAGCTTCCTTTCCATCGACCGTGCAGTTCGAAGCTATCACATGATCGAACGTATCGAAGCTCCATCCCTGGATCTCGATCCCCCTACAATCAGAACTAGGGTTCTGGTAGACCTTCACACTATGTAGCACTGCATGTTCACAGTGATATAGAATGACGGGGCGACTGTCATAGGCGACATATACGTCGTTGAGATACAGATCATCACAGTACTCGAAGGATAGACCCTCTGCCTGATAACCATCCAGACCAAGTATCTTCACACCATCGAAATATCTGAGATAGATATCGATCCCGTTCCCACTATAGAACTCCACATTACGTATTGTGAAGTTCTTATCTATACCATTATCATCGTGTGTACCAGCGATAGCATGACCGCAATCTGTGAAGTTGACATCCCTTATCACGGTGTTATCGCTGTAGAACACATATATGCCATATTCGGTCAAGGCTGAATCATGGATCACGGTATTATTACAATCGTATAGAGCCAGGTAATATGTACCGTTCTCAGAATAATCATATCCATCTGCACCACGAACATATTTCATCTCTAAGTTGCGAGCCCAATTGTTGTACCACATCGTCATGTTAGCATGAGTTCTATCATGGACCTGAAAGTTCACAGCATGACCAGCGGTATCGTTCAGGTTGTTGTTCGTGAACGTTGTCCATCGGGCCTGGTTCAACATGACCGCATTTGTTAGGATCTGAGTTCCCTGACCTCTGAACACGTTCGAATCCACTATCGTATGATCGCTGTCATAGATCTCAAGTGGATATCCCCAGTCGTTGTAGGTGAAATCGTTATGGGTGATGTTCCCATAGTCGCACCTATAGAGATAGAATGCCTTAGAGTTATCATAGAACGTGCAGTTGGTCACGTTCATGAACTCACAGTTCTGGGGGTATAGCCCGTAGTAGTTCCTGTAGAAGTAGCAACCTTTGATCCACACATTATCAGCACTCTGCGGATAACACGCAAAATAACCATTCTCCCAAAAGACCGTATCGTTGATGATCGCGTCATCAGAGCCGTCAAGGTACAGACCATAGTCACCGTATGAGATAGATGCGTTCATACAAAGCAGGTTGCCTGTGCTGTTGACCCTGATGCCCCACCAATCAGACCAAGACGGGGATGTCTGGTTGGAGGTTATCACCACTCGGTTCGAACCGGTCCCGTTTATTGTTAGGTTGCCATCGACATAGATCCCGTAATACCCGTTGATGTAGACGTGCACACCTTCCTCGATGGTGAGATTGCTCCCAAAGGGAATGTGTAGGTCTCGCTCCAGGTAGTACGGACCCGTGCCAGTGGCCCAGGTCACGTCTCCGCTCAGCTGTGACGGCGGTGTATCAGCGACCACCGCAGGGGTGCTCACCAGTAGCATCGTCGCTACAGCTGCCATTATCAGTAAGCCCGTAAGGGCCAGTGTTCTTATGTCTCTCATTCGACCGCCCTCCCATTATCATACCGGGTACCAAAGGGGCGTGTCTGGGGCGACACGCCCCTGGCCTCGGGATGGGGGTCTTGAAGACCCTAGGATGTTTCCGGCCTTCAGAGATGGAGGATTACTCCTCCTCCTCCTTGGGCTCTTCCTCAGCCTTTTCTTCCTTCTCCTCTGGTGGAGGAACCTCGTCCTCCTCCTCTGGTGGTGGAAGCTCATCTTCCGGGATCTCGCCAGGTTCGTCGACGAACTCATCTGCAGGCTTTGCTGCAGGCTTTCTTCCGGATGCTAGCTTGAACAGACCGAGCATGAGGACCAGTGCCGCAGCAACGACCGCTATGGCCCAGATGATCTGGGTCACAAGATCGCTCACGTCATTGGACATGATCGGTTCCTTCTGCTGAACTGGATCGACCTGCTCGACAGCGGAGGTCTTGATGTACATTGACTCGGAGTTGGAGTTCAGGTTGTGGATCTCTCCATCCCTGTCCTCGTATCCCCAGCTGAGATACATCAGATACTGGTCGGACCAGCTCTGTGCCTCCCTGGCCTTATCCGTGAAATGGATGATCCAGGTAAGGGTGATGGAATCACCAGGCTCGAGCGGTGTAGCTACGAACTTGTAAGGCTGGTCAATGATCAGCACATCGAGGTTGCAGCGGAGGAGGAACTCCATGTTCTCTGCCTCGCTGTCACCGACGTTGGTGATGGTGACCTTGTACTCGACGTTCGTGCTGCCAGGTCCGGTCCTGTTGGTGGACCAGGCGTTGGTGATGAAAAGGTCAGGGCTTCCTGGATAGAAGCTGCACATGACATCCATCACGATGACGTGTTCCTGATGGAACTGGTCGACTCCCACGATCCTCATCTGTGTGTAACCGTAGGTATCTGTGATATCCTCACGGACATTGACGAGGAAGTAGAACGTCTCTGTGGTGTATCCATGATACTGACCTACGTTCTGGTCGAAACCAGGGTTCGCGTCCCAGACATAGTCCTCGAAGTTGTTGGAGTTCTGGCCATACTCTGGGATCCATCCACCGACTGGGGTCTCGTTGCCGGAGGTGTTTCCAGCTGGGACCTCTGGGGCCATTGCATCCTCGAAGTACATTCCAGGATCGAGCTCGGCAGTGACATCTGTCAGGCCGTAGTACTCGTAGTTCACAACAGTGACCTGAACCTGCTCGTATGTCTGGCCAGGGGTCTCCTGGGTGGCATAGGCGAACATATCCATGCCGTCATCGTCTGTGATGTCGATCATGAGATACATGTAGTCGTAGAAGACTCCAGTGTTCCCACGTGCTGACTGGATAGGGTCATACAAACCCTCGTTGGCAGTCTCTATCTGTGTGGAGTCACCGAGCTCGCCATTGTCATAGTACTCAAGGTCGTAGTAGACCCTGATACCATACTGACCTGGTGGCAGGTGAGCTGCGAAGTTCGCGTCGAAGGAGATCGTCTGGATCTCATCGGCGTTCATCGCACCAGCATCGTAGACCTCATCGATGGTGTAGATGGAGGTGTATGATGTCTCCAGCCTGTAGAACCTGTGCTCATCGATGAAGTAACTATCCTCGAGATAGAGCTCGACCATGCAGCCGGTCAGGTCCACGTTACCGATGTTCTGGATGTCGAAGCTCAGTGTCTGGAGCTTGTTGGCCTTCACATCGTTCTGGTCGATGGTCAGGTGGGACATGGTCCCATCTGCATGGCCTGGAACGATATCGATGATCGGGGTGAAAGCGATGGTGAAGTCGACATCGTAATGGATGGCCTCTGTTATGTCCACCCATACGTCGTCTATCTCACGCTCGTACTCGACCATGACATATGCTCCTTCCTTGACGCCAGCCGGTATACCAGTTGTGACATCAAGATAGAAGTAGAAGTACTGATAGCTGTTGTAGAGGTCAGGCCTGAAACAGAATCCAGCCTGTGGGTCCTCTGCACCAAGGGTGATGCCAGCGGTATCACCGGTGGAAGGGATGGTGAGGGTCACGGTCACGTTCATGACGTGGCCGATAGCACCAGCTGCCTGTGCTCTCCAAGCGACCTTCTGCATCTGGGCGCCCGAGTAGATGGAGCCAGGGTTGCCAGTGGTTGCTGTGAAGGACAGGACCCTTGTGGTGTCGAACTCGTTGTCAAGGCAGGAGTCCACATCGAACTCGATGATCAAGGTCTCTGTTGCCCAGACAGTGAAGTTGTAATCGAAAGGATCGGTGGTGGTCGCGTAGTTGTAACCAACAGCGATCTCGTAGTTGACCTGGACCCTTATCTCATAGGTTCCAGGCATGAGGTTCGTGGTGTCAACGGTGAAGGAGAAATCGTCACCATCGTCGTTGTGAGCGAACCAAGCATTGACGGAGAAGTTGTACTGTGGCTCCGTGTCTGGGATCCAGACCGACCTGGCGTTCCAGGTGATCGGGACATTGTTGTCGAGCATGATGACGACACCGACGTTGTAGACCCAGCCAGCAAGACCAGCAGGATATACGACATCGTAGTCGTCATCCCACTCCTCGCCATCATAGTTCTCGTCTACAGAGAACGCAAAATCCACTTCATCCCCAGGATACACGGTGGCAGGGAGCGTGTGTGCTCCCATGTCCAAATATGTATCGCCAGGGGCCCTCGTGGCAATGGTATCCTCCGGCCCCGCAGCCGTGGCGACCAGTGCCAATAAGCTCGTCATAACCAACAGGGCGAAGATCGCACCTGTCCCAAATCTCAAAAGTTTCCTTTCCATGATACGCACCTATCCATAGAATACGGATGTGCGCTGTTAGAAAATCCCTATTTATAAAGTTTGTTAAATAAACTGTATTAATATGGGTAAGTCAAAACTAGGTACCATGGGTCCATTAACCACGTTAATGTGGTGGAGCCTACCCGATAATGAGTTTAGTAATTAGCCCTATGATCTCGAAAAGGATGTTTCCCAGCACGAAAGTGAGAACAAGGGAGACGGCTAGAGGAACGATGAACGGGACCTTCGGAGTGATCCACACTTCCTTCTCTCCAGCTTCAGTTAGGAGCTTGTAGTCTCGTTCCTCATCCTTGTTCTTGCCTGGGAACATTACCACGGACTGGTTGCCTTCTTCGTCTACACGCTGTAGTAGCCAGACAAAGCTCTTCTGGGCCTTTTCGATGTCCATCTTGTAGCCGAAAAAGATCTGTGGTCCCTCGAGGTTTCCTTTGATGATGTTTATCACTGGGAACGCGAAGAACATGAAGACCGTGACAAGGGCTGCGTTCACTAGGACACTGACCGCGAACGGAAAGATGAACCCGATGGCCGGAAGGGTTTCGACGGATTCGGCCATGTAGGTCAGGATGGGGAGGGATTCCAGGACAGGGATTGGGGCTAGGGCTGGATATCTGGGGAAAAGGACGGCCATGGCGATCATGCACTTGGCATCAGCACCACCATGGAGGAGATGTATGCCTCTGATGGACATGTAGTACATCAGGTAGAACACGAGCATGATGAACGGGATGTAGCCGTAGTTCCAGAACTCCAGCTTTAAACCGTCGTTGACGAAGGTGAGGCCCACTGAAGCTAGTAGGCAGAGGATGCCGACAACGTAGATGGCTGTCCACATGATGTCCAGCTTGGCACCCTTCTGGATCTCACTGAGTTCTGGAAGTCCAGCGTAGGCGTAGAGGAATATTACTAAGAGACCAGGTAGCATGAGATAAAAGTACCAAGGCACCCCGTCCAGGAACATCTGGATGGCAAGGGTTGTGAACGCAACTGCTCCTGCGCATTGCCATACCCAGTTTCGGACCCTTCGCTCCTTGACATCGGTGTATGCGCCGTAACAAAGCACTGTCAGTGCTGTTACGAGGCGCAGAATGTCCAGGACGAAGATGTACTGGTCCATGATGTACGAACCGCCTTCGTCTCTAATAGACTTTTCACATGAGCTGCAGAGCAATCTCTGAAACTATCGTCAATGAACCGATGGTCAGAACTACCAGTGATCAATTATCGAGGTCTGAACATCGGCCTCTCTTCTATCGTTTCAGAGATTGTGGAGTGGATCATCTTTACCGAATCGCAGATCCGGTTCTTGTTAACGAGTGAGGATCCCTACACGCTTATGACCTTGTCGATCCTCTCGAAGGCCCAGTCCAGGTCTTCCTTGGTCAGGACCAGAGCTGGTGCGAACCTGATGGTCGTGTCGTGAGTGTCCTTGGCAAGAACTCCCTTGTCCATAAGCTCGAGGCAATAATCGTGAGCGTGCTTGGTGTTCGGCTTGAACTCGATGGCGATGAGCAGACCCTTGCCCCTGACATCGATGATGTCCGGGTTGTTGATGGTCCTGAGCTTGTCCATGAAGTATGCACCCAGCTCGGTGGCCTTCTCGTCGAGCTTCTCGTCGATGAGTATATCGAGCGCCTCTGAAGCTACGACGCAAGCGAGAGGATTGCCGCCGAAGGTCGAGCCGTGGGTTCCAGGGGTGAAGACGTCCATGACCTCCCAGTCAGCCAGGATACCGGAGACCGGGTAGACACCGCCTCCGAGGGCCTTGCCTACGATCATGATGTCAGGCTTCGCATCCTCGTGCTGCCAGCAGAACATCTTTCCGGTCCTGCAAAAGCCTGTCTGGACCTCGTCGAAGATAAGGAGGACGTTGTTGGCCTTGCAGATCTGTCTGACCTTTGTGAGGTAACCCTCGGACGGGACCTTGACACCGGCCTCACCCTGGATAGGCTCGACCATGAAGGCTACCGTGTTGGGGGTGATGGCTTCTTCCAGGGCTGCAGTGTCATCGTACGGGATGACCTTGAAGCCTGGTGTGGCTGGGCCGTGGTGATCGTATGCGTCCGGGTCTGTTGAGAATCCGACGATGGTGATGGTTCTTCCGTGGAAGTTCTCGGCACAGACGATGATCTCTGCTTTGTCCTTGTCCACACCCTTCTTCATGTATCCCCATCTGCGGGCACACTTGAGGGCGGTCTCCACGCCTTCTGCTCCGGTGTTCATTGGAAGGAACGCTTCAAAGCCAGTTACCTCGGCCATCTTCTTCTCGAATGGGCCGAGCTGGTCGTTGTGAAACGCTCTGGATGTGAGGGTGAGCCTGTCGCACTGGTCGCTCAATGCCTTGAGGATCCTTGGGTTCCTGTGGCCCTGGTTGACCGCGGAGTATGCGGAGAGGCAGTCGAGGTACTTCTTGCCCTCAACGTCCCAGACCCACGGGCCCTCTGCCTTGGAAAGGACCACTGGAATGGGGTGATAGTTGTGCGCGCCGTACTTGTGCTCCATATCGATGAATTCCTGTGAAGATGTCATGGGTACCACCTTGAACCGGCCTTGGGGCTCGGGCTGTTTTCTGCCCGAAGGCTGGGAGGGGGATATATACTTTTGAGTCCGGGTTCAAGGGTCACTTGAGGCGCTTCTTGTATTTTTTGAGAAGTTTGGTGAACTCTTTGGGTTTGTCGACATCCATTGTGACCCACCCATTTCGGACAAGGTATGTACGGTGGAAGTATTGTGGGTCCTTGATCTTGAGCCAGATGAGGCGTTCAGGTCTGGTTCCAGCATTGAAATATGGTTGTTTGATAGTAAGCGATCGAAGGAACAAGCCCCTGGGTTTATGCTCGATCTTCCAACTAACGATCTGGTCCATTGGGAACTTCCTCGAGAGCAACCAGTTCTGAACGAACACACCGGATGGGTCGAGTTGGACCTTGTAGGTGGCTGCTGTGACCTTCATGATCCCAAGGGCCAACAGTCCGGTCAAGAAGCCAATACAGATATAGAGGAAGAAGCAGGCAAGCATGAATCCCCAGATGGTCAGGGTTCCATAGACGTAATACTGAGCAACGATCAATCCCACCATGAACAAACCTGCACAGAACGGTATGAAAAAGACGCCAAAGATTGCAAGAGCAGCTAGGACTGTGATCCTGAACCACTTTCTGAAATCCGTCGATGTTCCGAATGTATGGACATCCTTGGGGTCGAGCATGTCGGGTGTCCATTCCGTTCTCTTGTTTCCTTTCCGACCCTTCTTGGGCTCCTTTCCAATATACTCTGTTGTGTTCCAACCTGGTGGTCTACCAGGAACATGATCTGGAGGCTCCTTCAAAGCTTTATAGACGACAAGTACGATCAGGAATGTTCCTACAATGACAATGATCAAAATGACCAAGACGAAACAGATGAGGCACATATAGAAGAAGAAAGCGACAAGGAAAGCACCGAACGCCACGAGGACCTCGAGGACCATGATGATCGCGAACACGACCAGGATCACAATGAACGCCGCATCCATCGCTCGATGCGTTTGTGTTGTCGGCATCTCTTCCCCCTGCTGCCACTCCCTGGTCTCGTAACCCGGGTGCTCCGCCCTGAACTCGGTGCCGTTGGGGAACTCTAGCCAAGGCATGTAGATGAAGTTGGCAATACCAGTCTCGTTGGTCTTAGCGGTGTAGTTCTTCCCATCTGGTGTGGTTGCAGTTATCGTAGCATCACGGACGGTGTAAGTGTCTGTGAGAAAGGTTCCGTTGTATGGACCCATTGAGATGGTGTAAGTAGTCTGGTTGCTGGTCGTGTTGCCGTCGGCTCGAGTGGTGAGATCTCGTTCGATCATTAGTTCAGATGCTCCGATGACAGAAAGAGCTGATAGAAATAGAACTAATGAAAAGAAGAGGATAAGATATCGCTTCAAACGATATCCTCTGCTTTCTTGCTTAGTTCTCAAGCAGATATCACCAAAAGAGAATAAAGCTCACGCTACATATAAGCATTAGACCCTAAAAACCGGGTTTTTAGAACTTTTAGAAGACCACACCCCTCCTCTCAAGGGAGATATACCATCCCTCCGCACCGCTCCAAGTCAGAAGAGAGGTCGTCTTCCAGAACAAGCTTTCGCTAACTATCAGTTCTGAAAGACGAATTTTACCAGTATCGGAACGATGCTCCGGTCTGGCCTATCTCTCATCAAGATAAGTGATGTTCTTGTTCTCCAACATCGCGATGAGCACCGACGCCCACGAAAGCTTCTTCGCCTTCATCTCCTCTGCCTCATCGACCTCTTCGTCCCTGTCCTCACCCTTTCGGGCAGGCTCGCGGAAGTTGAAGGCGACCAGGTTTATCTTGGACGCACTGAACTCGTCTGCGATGAAGACGGCCCTGTCGCCGTCTGTGAACCCACCGAAGTTCTGGACGTTGGTCAGACCGAAGGGTGAACCCTGGGTCGTGCCCATGATCTTGCCCTCGAACTTGGGGACGTAATCCTCGATGGCCTTGATGTTATCGCCATGAGCATGAACGACGATGATGGTACCAGCTGCAGCAGCCTCGAGCTGCTTCTCGACGCCTCCATCAAGGTCTGTGACGATGATGTGTGGAAGGAGGCCCATCTCCATGAGGGTCTCGGTGGCCGCATCCGCGGCGATCCAGGTGCCAGGCATGCCAAGGTCCTGTGGGAACTTGGGCTCCAGAGGTTCTGGTTCCTCCTCTGGCTTCTCCTCCTCGGCTGGAGCTTCCTCTTCCTTTGCCTCTTCCTCTGCAGGAGCTTCCTCTTCCTTCGCCTCTTCTTCTGCAGGCTTTTCCTCAGGCTTCTCCTCTGGCTTCTTCTCTGGCTGTGCCCACGGTGGCTTGACGTTGTACCTCTTGAAAAGCCTTCTCAGGTCCTTCTTCAGCGTAGGGGATGCTCCAAAGATGAAGACCTCACGCTCCGAGATGGACGCCTTGATCTCGTTGAAGACCTCAGTGCCATCATTATCCTTTTCCTTGAACATATTGGAAAGGATCTTTGCTGAGCGCTCGTCCTCTTCTTGGCTGTATTCGAAGAAGTTCAGTATCTCGAGGTAGAAACGTTCCCATTTTTCATATTCCATTCCGATCACGGATCCATTTGGTGACGAAATCCCTCTTTTCAGCGGATGTCTGGGCAGCCTGTTCTATGAGGCTTGAGAGGGACTGATGAACATCCTTGTTATATTTAACGGTATCCACTATCCTTTTCACAGGAGTATATGGGGCTTCCCGGAACCTGGGTTCCAATGGGGACTTCTCCCCATTGGACTCAAGGAACACTCCGGAACCCTCTTCTACAACACCTACGACCTCGGCCTTGACACCAGCGGAGCGGACCGCTTCCAGGACAGGGCCAGAGTCCTCTTTCGAGCATGTGATGAGCAGGGAGTCTATGGAGACCCCCAGTGAATCGATATCAAGGTCAGAGAGCATCCTCTGTACCTCTGGGTCAATGAGATGGACCAGCTTCTCCTGGTCCAGAACGATGGCTGCACCGACGGTTTTAGACATCTCCAAGGCATCTCCCCGGATGCCACCGTTGGTGACATCTGTCATGGAGTGGACCTTGGACATCAACTCCCTATCAGAAAGCAGCTTCTTTCCGACCAGGATGAAGTCCACATTGATGGTCCTCTCGACCACCTCTGGCACTCCATTATAGAGTGCGGTGGTCGTAATGGTCCCTCCACCCGAGCCCTCGGACATGATCAGAACATCTCCGACCGTGGTCTTGGAACGAGGTGTAAGGTCCTTGGCAGCGCCAACCGCTCCAACAGATCCTGTAAGCCTGTCTCCCAGCACCACATCCCCCCCGATGCGGAGTGTAGAGCCAGATACCAGTGGGACATCACAAAGCTCGCCTACAGCGCAAATACCAGCTGTGTAGTCGAAGATCTTTGAGATATCGCCATCGTTAGCCAGGTGGATGTCAGAGAACATGGCCACAGGCCTTGCCCCCATGACAATGACGTCCCTGAGGGCTGCACGCGCTGCGTGAAAACCGGCAAGGAACGGGAAGTGTGAGAGTCTGGAATGCATCCCATCCACGGCAACTGTGACGTACTTCTCGTTGCCGTCTGAAAGTTCTACCACTCCGCCATCGTCCTGCTGGAGTGGGTCCACCACTGCACCGGTTTGGCCGATGAGGGATGCGATCTGGTGGTGGATCATGAAGTCACCAGTGCCCCGACATCCCATTCCAGAAACAGCTGCTGAAACTCCAGATGAATGGGTCAGACAGACACGCTTCAGAAGCTCGGTTTCGAGGTCTTCTGCATCGTAGTTGGTCGTGGTGACCTCCTGGACGATAGCCTCCGGAATATCTGCATCAACTGTATGCTCCGAAAGTCGTTTCAGAAGGAGGTCGAGGGGGTATCCCTCTTTGACCATTTTACGTGCGTGATACTCTAGGTCTGTCAACTGGCCCGCACCACCGAGTCGCCCCAAAAGGATATTCTCTATATAACGGTATCTCAGATACAAAATGAGGCCAGAAGAGGGACTATCCCTTCATCCGGTCCAGGTTGGACTGCTTGATACGGCACTCGAGGTGGTACTTCTGGGCCACCTTGTGCTCGCCGTCCAGGTCTAGGATCTTTTCGAAGTAGTCCATAGCCTCCTGGTACCTGCGCTTGTTGTAAGCAAGCCTACCAAGACACATCAGCCCTACTATCTTGGACTCTGTGGTCTGTTCCTCGTCAGGATCTTCGACCTTGCAGACCTTGTCCTTGATCATCTTCTCAAGGTCTGGTGTCTTGACGCCCTTCTCCCTTTCCTCCGCCATTTCCTGGAGCTTCTCGTATTCCTTCCTGACCTGGTCCAGGTTCGCGGGGTCCATGACCTTTATCCTCAGCTTCATGACCATGGCGCGCATGGTCTTGTTGAGGATGTACTTGTTCATGGAGTCCCTGATGATCCTTATCTCTTCCACATCATCGCAAAAGTCCGAGAACTCCTTGAAGATGTCATCAACGCTCATTGTCTTGTCAGAAAGAGCGTTCTCGAGCCTTGTGACGACTATCCCCTCATTACGGAAGGTCTCCATTTCCTCTTGAAGCTCCCTGAGCTTCTGCTCGATGTTGACGATGGTCGAACCAGATGACTTGATGGCTTCATCGTCAGAGAGCTTGATGAGGTGGCTGGAATAATCCGGGAACTCGAGGTCGGAATCCTCACCGACGGTCCGTTTTATCCGCTCGATGAGGTTGACGACGTCGATGGCCTCGGAGTCGAACTCCAAAGCCTTCTTGCAATAATTGAGGGCCTCCTGGTACTTCTCCGCGTAATAAGATGATAGAGCTAGCCTGTAGAGTGCGTCGACACGATATGTCTGGTCGATAGGAAAGTCCTCGACGTCACCGCCAGCTGCATACTTGGAGTAGCCCATTGCTGCTGTCTCCCCCGTCTGAACCCCGAACTTGTTACTTTGATTTAGAATTTGCGAGTACATCCTATTGATGGGTAAAGAACAAATATCACCTGTAGTATGACCGTGAATATCCTGGGTGACCAGGTCTTCATATGCCTCCGTAGCTTAGCCCGGTTATTGCGACGGTCTTGTAAACCGTAGATCGGGGGTTCGAATCCCCCCGGGGGCTCTTTTCACTTTTTTGTGTCAGTCAACTCCAGTTAGCTAATTTCACAAAAAGTGAAAAGTCCGCGCGGCGCTGAGGTCATCGACGACCGGGCGCAGCTGGAACGAGAGGTTTTCATAAAGACTGTAATTGACGTATGAAAACCTCTCGATCTCCTCCCTCGCGTTTGCTAGCACCGTATCTTACGGTGCTCCCCCACTTCACAACTATGGAAATTCTAAACCAAGCAATACAGAAGTTAGAAGACATTCACAATTGCAGTACCTTTACTAATAATTGGTAAATATTTATAAAATACCTTCAACATCCGTGTCCAGTATCATCCAGCTAGTCTGGATTTTCCAACCCTTCCAGGGGCCTAACATGACAACACGGGGGATAATACAGGCCATTCTCTCTATCATTGTCCTATTTATGATGCTGTCCTCGCTCATCATGACCGTGAGCGCGACCCCAGCAGGTTCCGAGGGATGGATGACCGGTGAGATGAACACCGACCTTTTCGGATGGAACGTTTCCGCAGCTGGAGACGTAAACGACGACGGGATCGAGGACCTCATAGTTGGAGCTCCAGGCAACGACAACGTATATACAGATGGTGGAGCGGTCTTCGTCTTCTTCGGAGGTTCCCAGAGCTTCCAGGGTCTGGATGCAACTGACGCTAACATCACACTTTATGGTCTTGATGCAGGCGATGCCTTTGGATGGGATGTTGCCTGCGCTGGTGACGTAGATGACGATGGGATAGACGAGGTCATCATCGGCGCACCCGGAAATGATTCTGCAGGTTCCAATGCTGGAGCCGCTTACGTCTACAACCTCGATGGTGGAGGTCCATATACCTTCTCAGCATA
The DNA here is from genome assembly GCA_028279585.1 of Thermoplasmatota archaeon. GTDB lineage: Archaea > Thermoplasmatota > Penumbrarchaeia > JANQNL01 > JANQNL01 > JANQNL01. Next base: position 1,584 of record JANQNL010000056.1, on the reverse strand, counting down.
TATCGGAGGAGAGACTGGTGACAGGTTCGGTTCTTCAGTGACCGGCCTGGGGGATGTCGATTCCGATGGGTTCGACGACTACGCTGTGGGAGCATATCTCAACGATTCCCTCACCGGCAACAGCGTGGACCAGGGTGCGGTCTACACCTTCCATGGCAACGACTCGCTCTTGGAGGAGAACTCGGTCCTGAAGGCTAACATGACCTTGAACTGGGGCGGAGCTGGTGACTGGTTCGGTTACTCTGTCTGTGAAGCAGGCGACCTGACCGGGGATGGCAACCCAGACATGCTTGTCGGAGCACCATTTGCAGATGCAGGTTCAACGACCGATGCAGGTGCCATGTATGTCTATGCGGACCTGTTCAGACCCTGGGGATGGATATATTACGATGACATCGAGTCTACCTCTGGATGGGGGACGACCACTACCAATTCGTTCACTTTCGCCTACGACAGCACCGACTCCAACAGCGGGACATGGTGCATCAGTAACGATCCTTACGAGGATGATGATGACGAATACTGCTCACCACTCCGTGAGTTTGATCTCACTCATTCCACAAGCGCAAGATTGTCATTCTGGCATCGGTACAAGACCGATTCATCGGGTCCATCATGGGACGATCTGACGGTCGAGATTAGTGAGAGCCCATACTCGGAATGGTTCGTTCTGGAAGATTACGATTCTACAACACTTACACCCTGGACCTATGAACAGATAGACCTGGACAGCTACTACGGTAGCGTTGTCAAGGTCCGCTTCAGAGTGTTCTCAGATAGCTCGAACACAGGTTCGTGGTTCATAGACGATGTGGGCATCCAATGCTACCCAGACTACAACGTCCCACCATACGACATCGTCCATGGTGATACCGCAGATGGCCTTCTCGGATGGTCAGTAGCTGCAGACAGAACGACCGGTATCTTCGCAGTAGGTGAGCCTGGAACAAACAAGGTGAAAGGTTTCTCCACGGACAGTGGAACCATCGTAAACAACACGCAGCAGGACTTCCTGAACGGGACCCGGACAGACATGAGCGTCATCCAGCAGGGCTTCCTTGTGATGAACTATTCTGTCACACCAGAGACCGGATTTCCCTACTCCTTTGAAGGCGACACCGTTGGCACTCAACCATCCGGGTGGTCGGTCACAGCTGATCCTTTCACAAGCGCTACGGTCCGAACGACCACGGCATCTGTAGGTTCCCAATCTGTAAGGATCACTGACACACGCAACACAAGGATGGTCTACATGGAGGATTCCTTTTCCCAGCTGAAACGTGGTGTGGTTGATTTCGATTGGTACTCCACAAGTGAGGCCGCAGACCATCTCACTTGCATACTTTACAATGGTTCGGCAAGTACTGGTCAACCTGTCACCCAGATCTTTTTAAGCAATTACTCATCACTTGCCCTGATGGGATATTGGGATGGGTCCGATGATAACTTCTTTGCATTCTACCAGAAGGACACCTGGTATCACATGACCATCATGTTCAACTGCACCATGAACGTCTACGATGTATATCTGGACGGTGTGCTCGTTGTGGCTGACGCACCGATGTTAAATGGTGGTGGATGGCT
>JANQNL010000050.1 GCA_028279585.1 Thermoplasmatota archaeon | reverse complement strand
GAATCATCTGCAGAGCTTGGGATGTTGATGATGACAGACACGGTCTCCTGGCCGTCCACGCCAACAGTGACCTGGCTGACTGGAACCAGTAGATATGCAGCTGGTAGGTTCCCGATCTGGTGAGATATCGTGTAGGTGGTCTGGACATTACCAGTGTTCTTGATGGAGAGGTTGATCATTCCAATGGTCCCGGCCTTGAACGTGTAGTCGGAAAGCTCCGATGTCAGGTTGACCCCGTAGACCTCTACGAAGTTCTCGCCCTTGACATCGATGACCAATGTCTCATTGTCAGCAGTTGCGTTCAAGCCGTCTGAGAAGATGGTAACATCGATGACTATCTCGCCCTCGCGGGTGTTCGCTGGTATCCAGATCTCGAGATGGTTGGTGCCTGTTCCATTGAGTCCCAACCGAACTATCCGCTTGGAGAGGTTGAACGTGAGGTCATCTCCGTCACCTGACTCCACAGAGTATGCGAACGTAGCAACGTCTGCGATGTTTCCCAGGTTCAGCACCTCCATGGACACATTGACCTCGTTGCCTCGTTTGATGGCCACCTTGTTGACGTCCAGCTCCAGGTCAAGCTCATAAATAGGGATGAAACCCTCTTCAACCACGGTGATCTGTAGCTGGATGGAGCGGACCACAGACCCGTTCAGACTTGTGGCCTCGATACTGATGAGGTATTCTCCCTGGGCCACACCGTCTGGAATGGTCACCTGAACGGTCTGCATGTGAAAACCATCCGGGGCCAGATAGAACCCATCATCCACAAGGGTGACCCACCCTGCTCTGTCCAGAGTCTGGAGCGAGAAGGTGTTAACAGTGTCGCCAAGGTTTGTCAACACAAGGTTCGTTGACTGTGTCTCTGAACCCTCCATGACGAACGAGTACTGGTCCGCTTCCAGACTGAACTCGTAGCTTGGGACATAACCAGGTCTGAACTCGAAGGTCCAGGTGGGTGACTGTATCCCACGGATGCCGTTAACGTAAGGGACGACCATCCAGTGGTACTCACCTTCAGTGATGTCGGTCGGATCATAGGAGATACCGCCGAAATCGTCTAGGTAAGGGTCCTCTGGCTCCTCACCGACGGGTGCGACGAACACGTCATACAATATGGTCTCCTCGCCCGTATAGGTGGAGCCCCATCCAAGATCGAAGGCCTCCTCCGTAATGAACGAGCCGTTGAGTGGAGTGTAAAGGAATCCTATCGGTAGGTCCGTTTCGCCATAGACCGTTGGACCGGAGAAGTTACCAACGACCGGATATCTGACCACGTTTTCTCCATCTGAGAAGTTGAAGTGGTAGGAGTGGACACCCGCATCCAGTGTCGTCTCGAATGTATAGATGGACCAGTCCGACCCTTGGTCCAAGAACGTGACAGGCACCACTCTGGTATCATCGACGATGAGCTCGGCTGTCTCTGCATCCACACCTTCAGGGTCCTGGTAGGTCACTATGTAAGTGAACACAGTAGAAGATGTCCCGAACATCGGGTCCACAGAAGCATTGAAGAGCGTTGGTGCAAGGTCATGGACCGTAGGTCCATCGAACGGCCCAAGAGATATGGCTGTGGTCCCCATGCTCACAGAACCCTGGTATGATGCATGGAACGAATGTGAGTATGTATGGCCAGGGTCCAGTGTTATTGTTGTGTCATAAACAACACCGAGACTAAAGTCTGGTTCCTGGGTCTGGCTATCTGACAGGATGAACGGAGAACCATCCACCTCTTCCCCAAGTTCGTCAACGACCTTGAGCTTGACATCACCTTCCGGTCCGTCACCGTCTAGATCAGTGTACATTACTGAGAACTTGAACTCGGTGGTGAAGTTTCCCTCGTCAGGATCAACGCCATTGTCATCATCTATCAGGGATAGGAACCCTGGACGGTCGGTGAGGGTGTAATCGATATCGACCTGATCAAGCGTGGATACGGATATGATGTCACCATCATCTGAGATTACCACCTTGTATCGCAGGTGTTCTCCAGGATGCTCGAGGACATGGGGCAATCCCCAATCCACAGCCTCCCAGTGAAGACCGTAATCCCCAGAGATGTAACCTTTGTACGCGTCCTTTCTGGACGATGTGATGTCCATGGTCACAGTGCCTATGACGTCATCAACACCATCTATCTCTTTGGACACTACCTTGTAATGGTCCAGGGGATGAACGGCACCATACTTGTATATCCTAGAACCAGTCCCTGCCATCATCCAGGTTGGGACTCCAGAGAACTCGTGTGTCGTAACCTTCGTCAGAGCATTACCATGGATCCCTGGGAAGTGTGGGTAGATGTTGGTCTTTCCCCCGTCCGATACCCCGATCTTGTAGAGGTCTGTCCCTGCTGTGGTGATCATGGTTGCCGAGAGATTGGATGCGGTACCGGTGTTCGAGGAGGTTCCCACGCCAGAGGTCTCATCCTTGAAGACAGCTCCATCATATGTGTTGTATCTTCCGTTTCCACCGACCAGATGCCATTTCTGATTGTTCTTGGTGATGGATATCCCCTCAACAGGATTCATTCCCCAACCCTTGAGGGAACTCGAGTAATCGGTGAACGGCAGGACCATTCCTGCACCATTGACCTTTCCTTTGTCCCCAACTACGAACGTGAACGTTCCATTGAACAGGATATCGTTTATCTGGTTCCCTGCCCAGTTGGACAACATGGATGTCTGATCGTTCATGCTCGATCCGCTGTAGAGGATGAGGGAGCCTTTATCTGTACCAAGCCACCAGCTATGGGGTCCAGCAACTCCCACGGCAGTGATCACCTCAGTTGCTCCGAACGTATCATAGGTCGCAACGACCCCATCGTAGGTGAAGATCTTTCCAGAATGACTGCCCATGACCCATTTGGAGCCGTTCCAACCAGCACTTCGTATCGCATAGTTCGTGGTGAATACCTTGAACCTGTCGGAGATGTCCGTGAACGAGCCCCCGTCATATTCCAAGATACCGCCTTGGTCGCTCCATAATATCGCGTGGGTCCCATTGGATGCAATACCATCGAAGTTCTTCTGTCCGAAGTTCTCAAGATTTGGAGAAATGTCCACAAACTTGACAGCTTGACCTGGAGGAGGTCCCAGGTTGAGCCCACCATGGGTGCTGCCGATCAGGTAATTGGTCGTGTTACAATGTATCGTGTTGATATCACTGGTAGCTGCGAATCCCATCAACCGTGATGAGATATCTGTGACGGTCCCGGATGACCTGCCTATGGTGGCCATGCTCTTGTCATCCCCACCGACGACGATATCGGATTTGGTGGAATGGATCGAGACGACCTTCTTGCTTCCAAAGCCCAGGGGGGAGGTGTAGTTCGTGAAGGTGTTACCGTTGAACTTGATGAGGTTGCTGTGCTCACCACCTGCCCACCAGCTCTTTCCGTCCCAGTACAGCTCGTGGATCATCTTGGCCATGTTCCAGCCTGGGATGTGGTTGGTGATGTCTGTGAAGACACCGTCATGATAACAGTTGACCCGCCAGAACGGACCGTTGTGTGCAAGGATGTACCAGTGGGTCCCGTTGGTCGCGATGGTCGAGACCCCATAGCTTGTCATGTTGATGAGGCCTGATGAAATATCATTGAAGTTCACCCCATCGTAGATGAACAGCTTCTTCTGGAGTCCCCCCACAAGCCAATGTGTGCCGTTGGTGGCAACACTTGTGGTGACCCCGTTGACATACTCGCTCATATCCTCGAATGTGCAACCATCATAGAGGTTCAGGCCATAATAGCCCAGGACCATCCAATGTGAGCCGTTGTTCGCAATGTCCTTGATGGAGTTCTTGAAGTTCACAAGTCCATATGAGATGTCCCTGTAGGTCTCCCCATCGTACTTGTTCAGGCGGCAGGTCCCACCTCCGATCAACCAATGGCCCTGCTCATCGTTGAAATCGGCACACACTATGTATCTTGGTCCCCAGGTGTGAAGAACGTTGTCAACAGGAATAGCATGGTCCTTTGTTGGGATTGCAGCATATCCTTTGGCAGTGTCTATCTCCATGGTGGTCTCTTTCATGTCGATGAGGCCTGTAGCGTCGAACTTCTCGACGAAGGAGTAAGAGGGGGCACGTGTGGTCCGAGCTTCCTCTTCTGGACCTGTCTGGATCATGTTCTCCTCTGCCTGGTATGGGATGGTCATCATTAGAAAGAGGAGCGTGATGGCGGTAACGATAAGCAACTTACGCATGGTATCACTCACAGGTCCATAGATTGGACTAACGAGGAAACAAGATGCGTTGCCCTAAATAATGTTTTTGAGTCCATATACCCTGTTCCTGCACGGGTGCATGTACTCAATAAATCCTTATAGACCATCGAGTCAATCCCTTGACGATGTACCTCATCACGAACGTCATCATAGTTGGGGCTGCCATCGGTATAGTCGTATTCATCGGCATAATCGTCGGTATCTTCGTCTACAACTATCTCAAAGAGAAGAAGGCGCAGGAATGGGCCGAGGAGCTTGATAAACAGGAGGAGGAACGGAAGGCCAAGGCTACAGAGGAGGATGAATGCTCTTGGACCGTGCTTTCATGCTACGATGTCCTGGGGGTGGAGCGGGATGCCACCAGGGATGAGATCCGCAAGGCTTACCGAAAAAAGTGCAAGGAAGCACACCCAGACATCAGCAAGCCAGAGTACGAGGACATGATGATGAGGCTCAACCAGGCCAAGGACGTCCTCACAGACCCCAAGGAACGCAAGAAGTACGACAGGTTCCTTCGAAAGAGGGAGCTTGGCCAGCTGCTCAACACTGATGATGAGGATGAGGACAAGGCCATCCCCCTTGACGGCAAGGAGGACCACACCGCGCACCTGGAGGAGCAGGAGAAGGTCCACCAGCTTTCTACGAAGAAAGGTAAGCGCAAACGCTCCAAATGATTATAACCGACAAGCAGTGTTGAGGTCCTATGGCCGACCATAAGAAGGTCCTTTCCAAGTATACAGAGCCCCTTATGCTGGGCCTTCTTGTACTTTGCTTTCTGGCCATGTCCCTCTGGGTCGGCATCACCCCCCATTCTGATGAGCAGAACAAGGGGACCATTCCGGACGAGTGGGCGTTCTATGCTTGGGCAGAGGTCTACATGGATGGGGAGGTGACGGTGCCTCTATCTGTGGTAGGTGGGACCTTCAAGACCACCCTGACCGTAACTAATTCCTCTGAGTATATGATCTTCATCAACGCCAGTATGAGCGACCTGGACGGTGAAGGTCACTCCAACGACCTCTCCATCCTGGTATACGATGGTGATGGGGAGGCTGTGGAAGGCGCCACCGTGATATTGGATGGTGGGAAAGAGCTTGGTGAGACCAATGCCACAGGCTACTTGACCGCGCTACAGGTCGGTATGGGTTTTCACTCCCTGGAGGCCATCTGGCTTGCTCCTAACGGGGAGAAGGTCAGAGCATCCCAGGCAGTTGAGAGCGCCGGGCCGTCCGGACAGTACGACATCTACGGGCTTATCTCCACAGAGCTTCTGTTCGTGGACGACAACAGGGTCACCCTTCGGTTCGGTGTGACAGCCTACGATGTGTTCGGTGATGCTGTGGAGGGTGCTACGGTGATCGTTTCCGAGGATGTCCTGGGGGAGACCGACTCCAATGGCCAGTTCGAGGAGGTGGTTACACTTCCTATCGGGGACCACGCCATCGTGTTGGATAAGCCTGCCACCCAGAACGTGGATGGTCTGTTCGGGAGCATCGTGTCTGTGGATGGCGAGCCTGCCATGGCCAACCACTGGCCCCCAGGTTTTT
>JANQNL010000047.1 GCA_028279585.1 Thermoplasmatota archaeon | reverse complement strand
CCTCGTGCTATGGAATGGTATTACTACGTGATCATGGGCCTTCTCCAGGGTCTGACAGAGTGGCTTCCGGTCTCCTCCAGCGGCCACCTGGTCCTTGCCCAGGAGTTCTTCAATGCTGAAGAGCGCACACTCTTCGACGCCATCCTACACCTTGGCACGCTGGTCGCAGCCTTCGTGTACTTCTACAAGGACATACGGCTGATGCTCAAGATAAAGAACGGCGTGGCCGCCAAGGCATTTGTAGCTTCCATTCCAATAATCCTGTTCGGCTTCTTCTTCGCGGACGCTATCGAAGCAGCGTTCTCGAACACTTACCTTGTCTGCTGTCTTCTAATCGTCAATGGTATCATTCTTCAGCTGCACTGGTTCAAGTGGGACGACTCAAAAGAGATCGACCCGAAAAAGACCGTGCTCATAGGTCTGGTCCAGGTCCTGGCCATACTTCCTGGCATCTCCAGGTCCGGGACCACCATCACATATGCGCGGGTTCTAGGTATCTCCTGGAAGGATGCTGCAAAGTTCTCGTTCTTCATCTCCTTCCTACCGATCCTGGGGGCGGCGTGCTACAAGATATTCACAGCTTACGACGAGTTCGATCCCATGTATCTCATCGGATTCATTGTCGCTGGAGCTGTGGGGTTTGCAACCATCCACCTGATGATGAAGCTGCTTGAGAAAGGGAAGTTCCAGTACTTTGGTATCTACACTATCACCGCGGGTGTGATGATGCTTATCTATCTGCTTGTTTGCGGGTGATACCATGCAGGTCGAAGGTATCCCAGCGCAGTTCGCCAGACAGATCGAGAATATAGGCGAGGACAATCTTAGCGGTGCTGTAGACCTTACCAGGGACTGTGCGAAATTACTGATGGAGGTCGTAGAGGAGCTCAAGGATTCTCCGAACACGGAGCTTATCCATATGCTGCGAAGGACCTGCATCGAGCTTGCAAGGTCGCAGCCGTCCATGGCCCCCATCTTCAATCTCTGCAACGACCTTCTCATCGCTCTGGACGAGTCATTCACGAACTCAGAGATCGTCGGTACCGTGACAAGCTTCTGCACCCAGACACTCGAAGACCTTGACTCCGCGGTCCACAAGATCGCGGTCGAGGCTGCAGACCTCATCGACGAGAGTATGGTCATCCTGACCATCTCCAAGAGCTCCACCGTCCTGGCAGCCATCAAAGAGGCCTACTCTCTTGGCAGGACCTTTGAGGTGATGTGCCTTGAAGGCAGACCGATGAACGAGGGGGCCATGATGGCCGAGGAGATCGCGGAGATGGGCTTGGACGTCAGGCTCGTCACCGACGCCACGGCTGCAGCGGTGGTTCCGCGGATCGATATCGTCATGGTCGGAGGGGATACCATCTCCTCAGAAGGTGTGGTCAACAAGATGGGGACCATGAACTTAGCCCTAGCCTGCAACTTCTACAAGGTCCGCATGTACAGTCTATGCCAGACGTCCAAGGTGCTTCCATCCACCCGGGTGCTTCGGGCCCAGATCTCCAGAGAACCTGATGAGGTCTACACCCCAACGTCCAAGCGCGTCGACGTCATCAACCTCTACTTCGACATCACTCCTTTGGATATGTTGACGGGCGTTATCACAGAGAGGGGGATCATGGACGAGGATATGGTCAGGGAGCTAATGCAGGATAAGCAGGTTCACGAACTTCTCTGAACAACATCTAAATCCCAGGATGAGGATATCTTTACCCATGGACGAGGACGTAATGGCTGCCATGGGATTCGTTGCTCTGCGAATTATCGGCAAGCGTGAGCTGTATTCCATCCTCGACCACCAGACCGGAACGACCAGGACCTACACCGGAAGCATCTCCGACGAACGTGTTGACGTTCACGAGGAGAGCACGAACACCTACCTATCCGGTGACCTGGCAGGCGAGTCCTTCATCCTCCACGACTACCACACCAGGACCTACCTGGAGCTGATGGTCGTCGGGGAGCATTTCCATATCAAGGACGAGGCCGTCAACAAGGTCTATGAAGGGCAGGTCCAGGATGTGGAGGTGGCCATCTACGATTACAATACCAAGAAGCACCACAGGTACAGCTTCAACTGGGCCCAGTAGGGGGAATTCATATGGATGAGGAACAGAAACAAAGCTCACTTGCTGAGCTTGTGAGCAGCTGCGGGACAAAGGACGAAGCAATGAGACTTATGGAGACCGCGGTCCAACAGACCAACGAGGGCATCCTCATCACAGATGCGGACCTGGAACCCCCTGGGCCAAAGATAGTGTTCGTCAACCCTGCCTTCACGAAGATGACCGGGTGGGCTGAGCATGAAGCCCTGGGTAAGAACCCAAGGGTCCTGCAGGGTCCTGAGTCCGATCGGGAAATGCTCACAAGGCTGAAAGAGGCCCTCATGCGGGGCAAGTCGTTCACTGGTCAGACCGTGAACTACCGCAAGGACAGGACCCCGTACAATGTGGAATGGCACATCTCACCGGTCAAGAACGAGGCGGGGGATGTCACCCATTGGATCTCTGTGCAGGAGGACGTCACTGCACGAAAGAAAGCCGAGGATGAACTGAAGAGGTACACAGAGACCCTTGAGGAGGAGGTCCAGCGTAGAACCCAGGACCTCATCCAGTCAGAGAAGATGGCCTCGGTCGGTCTGCTTGTAGCTGGGGTTGCGCATGAGGTGAACAATCCTTTAGCGTACATCAAATCCAACAACGAGCTCACCCAGGAGCTTGCTTTGAGGATCCGCAAAGAGCTACCCGAAGACCACGAGGCGAGCAAGGACCTGGATAACCTTATAAGCCTACTCGAGACAAACGAGAAGGGTATGAATAGGATAGCCGTCCTGACAACCACCCTCAAGCGCTTTGCCAAACCTGACGAGGGGGACAGAGACCTTGCGGACATCAACCAGGGCATGAAGGATACGCTTCTGATAGTCTACAACAAGTTCAAGCACAGGATCAAGGTCACCGAGGACTATGGAGAGATCCCCCAGACCAAGTGCGCGATAGGTCAGATCAATCAGGTATTCCTGAACCTACTCCTCAACGCTTCTGAGGCCATGGAGAAGGGAAACGTATGGGTCAGTACTCGTCATGAAGGAAGCTACATCGTCATCGACGTCAAGGACGATGGACCCGGCATGAATGAGGATGTCCAGCGGCATCTTTTCGATCCGTTCTTCACCACCAAGTCCAAAGGCACTGGTCTAGGTCTCAGTCTAAGCTACAAGATTATAAGGCAACATAACGGTCACATCGAAGTGTTAAGCAAGGTCGGTGAGGGCACCACCATGTCTGTTAGGATACCAGTGGAGAGATAGAAATGCTCGAGGGAAGGACGTTCAAGATACTCATCGTTGATGACGAGGTAGAGGTGCTCAACTCACTTGCCATGACACTGAACATGGCCAAGCAGTTCGATTGTGACGTTACCACCGTCAACGACTCCAAGCAGGCTCTAGTCCTTATCGAGGAGCAGGAGTTCGACCTCATCCTTTCGGATTACAGGATGCCCGACGTGACGGGTGTCGAGGTCCTGACAGCTGCTCGTGAAAAGGACCCGACCATCGCTCGGATCCTTATCACTGGCTTTTCCGATGTCAAGGTTGCGATGGATGCCATCAATCAGGCACAGGTCCATAATTATCTCGAGAAGCCCTGGGATAATGACGAACTTCGTCAGGCCATCGCTGCAGCTTTGGAGCGCCGGGTCGAAAGGAAAGGATGGGGAAAGCCCATCTCGTCTGTGACCGAGGCTCTGGACATGATCGCCGAGGTCCAGAAGAAGATCTCACAGACATCAGAGCGTGAGGAGACCATGCAGGATGTTTTAGAGAAGGACAGCTTCGTTCCAGAGAACGAGATGGTCTTCGAGTTCAAATCTGTGCAGGAGTTCAACAAGTTCAGCTTCGAGGTCAAGAAGATGCACAACGTCCACATCGATGATACCTACATCTTCGAGGACAAGTATGTGATCAAGCTGAGCGTTGATCCAAAATCCGTCATGAGAATTATGTAAAGCTCTCTTCTGGCAAAAAGCCCTCTCGAAGCTTTGGAGCACAAAGCTCCATCAGCTCCATCACACCTTCACCAGATACCGTAGAGATCCTGAGGACCTCACGTTTCTCGGCCTTGGCAAGCTTTTCAACCAATGCTACAGCCTCATCACCCTCGAGGTTCTCCAGGTCTGACTTGGCAAGCACAGGTAGGAACGGAATGTCAGGAAACTCCTTTCTCACGCGCTCATACAATCCCACTTGGTCGGTCATGGGGTAACCACAACCACCTGAAAGGTCGAACATGAAGACCACCAATGTCGATAGGTAACGCAGCGCAAGGACCGCCTGGCGCTCGATATCGTTCATGGTCTCCAGGTCTCGGTCTAGGAGTCCCGGGGTGTCTATGACCTGGAACTTCTCCCGGTCCATCTCGATATGCCCGACATGGATGCCCTTGGTCGTGAACGGGTAGGATGCCACAGCAGGCTTTGCCTGGGTGATGGCGCTGATAAGCTGGGACTTGCCCACGTTCGGAGGGCCTGCGATGACCAGGGTGGGGATGGTCGGGTCCACCGAGGGGATCTTTCGCATGATGTTGCGGGCCTTGTTGAGGTAGAGAAGCTCTTCAGCGATCTGGTTTACCACTGAGGAGACCCGTCCGTAGGCTCCGGTCATCTGCTGGTTGAAGTAGTCCACCTGGTAGCCCTTGAGGATCTTGATGTGATGCTGCGAGCAGACCTTCTTGCACTCCTTGGCTGCCCACTGGCATGCAGCCAGGGACTTTCGCAGCTGATCGTTGTCGACCAGGATGTTGATGAGCTCCCTGTGGAACGGATGGAGCTGGTCAAGGGATGGGAACTTCCTCACATACTTCATGAGGGTCTCGAAAACGATATCACCCACTGCCTGGACCTTGGCCGCATTCGTTTTCTTGATGCGGTACTTGGCCACATGGTCCTCGACCTCTATCTTGGAGGCCCGGTGGAACGCCTTGTCCAGTATCTCCTGGGATGTCAGGACTGTGGGGATGTTGTCGAACATGGATGGAGGTGGGCATGTGGAAGTGGTGTATATAGGTTTGGATTGCTCGCATATGGGTGGATATCAGCTATTCCAACTGTTTGTCTCTAAGGCCACATGCTTAGACTTTTTGAAATCTCAGGAAGAAAATGACGCCTGAAGAGGGCCGTTCCGTCCCACAACTAGATGCCTGTCCCTTAGGACGTAACGGTCCTTTTCATTGCATAAGAGCGTCATTTTCTTCCATTTCGATTTCAAAAAGTGTTCCACCCTTTACATATACCCTCCTACGAATGTTTTTTTCATGAGAGCAGCAGAGAAGAGCAAGAGGATGGTCGCTGGCGACAGCTGTCACATACACGGTGACAGGGTCGCAGTGGCCGTTTGCAGCTCATGCAACAAGGCCATCTGTTCAGAGTGCGCCTCGAAGACGTCATATCCACACGTCTGCCCATCCTGCTACCCCAAGGAGTACGGCCGCAAGATGAAGAAGTGGCAAGACCTCAAGAAAAAGGGCTTGGTCACCACCGCCATCATCGCCGCGGCCATTGTGTTACTGATGCTCACGGTCTACGCGGTCTACCCGATGCTCAAGGAGACCACAGGACCTCAGAAGGAAGATGGATGCGCCCGGGTCTTGCTTTACTCGGACGACATCTATCCGACCCTGGAGCAGGGACCATCCACCTCCGACGAGGTAGCGTTCAGACTGTACATGACCAATCAGGACTACGACCGAGATGGTAAAGGGCTCGACCTGGAGATACTAATCCTCCACAAGGGAGTGATCGTGTCACAGGTCGACGAGACGTTGAACGATGTGGAAAAAGGCTCAAGCCTTACAAAGACCACGACGACCTTTTCACTGCCACTTGGCGAATACGACGTACAGTTCATCCTGTGGCAGCAGAACAGGATCTCCGTGGTCACAAGCGTCACCATCAAGGTCGTTGAGGATGACGTGCAGCTTCTTACAAAGAACAACAACGAGTTCAGGGCCCATCCCCTGGACCTGATGAACCAAGAGGTGGACGATGAGATAGACGAGGAGCCGAGGTACGACATGAACTTCGTGCTCATCGAGCTGTTGCTATTACTGTTGCTGGTTTGTGATTTGGGAGCAGGAGCGTTCCTCCTGTTCTACCAACCGAGGAGGTTGTGAAGATGAGGAAAATGAAGAATCTGTCGAAGAGAAAGAAGGGCCTCAGGTCCAGGATCCCAAAGAAAGGGCCTGAGATGAAGGTCAAAAACAGATCCAAGGGCGTACACACATGCGCCATACACTCCAACAAGCTCGCCATCACCACGTGTTCGAAGTGTGGTGAGAACATGTGCACAGAGTGCACGTCGCTTTCGGAGTTCCCCCACGTGTGCCCCAACTGCTTCCCACAGCACTACGAGGAGAAGATGGTGAAGCGGTCAAGGATGAAGAAGGGTAGCATTGTGGTAGTGGTCTCAGTCGTTGCGATCATCGCGCTCATGATCCTTATCCCATGGTCGTACTCGAAGCTGTACGACGCTGCATTCGATAGGGACGAGCCGACACCGGATGAGCTCAAGGCTGAAGGGTATGCATACCTTGATGATAGCGACATCTACCCCGAAGTGACCGCGAATGCATACAATGCGATAAAGAACACCATAACGTTCGATTTCTGGATCTATGTCACCAACGAGGGCGACTTCGACTATACACTTCGGGTCGAGCTAATGCTCATCAAGAACACTACCATCAGGGATGAGATAGACTCAGACGATGATGCATACTTCGGAAAGCCCATCATCGATGCGAACCAGTCGCATATGTACGAGTTCAGGGACGTCACTGTGAAGCCCGGGACCTATTTTGCGATCTTCATGATGTGGAAGGACTACAAGATCTACAGGTATGCAAAGCTCTCCATCACTGTGGACAAAGAAGGTGTGCAGAACGTCCTGAGGCACGGTGAGCAGGCGCTGAACAACGTGGACCCATACGCCTGGAACCCGCCCGCAAGGGATGACCGATCCAAAGCACAGGTCGCGGTCGATCACATAGAAGGTTCGTTCAAGCAGAACTTCTGGATCTTGATCACGGGTCTGGTGGTCATCAGTATTGCGATGGTCATAGTGGGACTAGTGGTATTTATTCCAGCATTGCGGAAGAAGAACTATGTCTACTATGATAGGAAGACTCTAACGTGGATCAAGGAGAACTTTGGTCTACGAGACCTGGACGATGTCAAGCACATCGCTCCAACACCACCACCGCAACCACAGCCGCAGGCTGCATATAACTACTACCACTACCAGCAGCCACAGGCTGCTGTGGACTGGGAGGAGCGGTCTTCCCCAAGTGTTGATGAGGCCGTCGAGGAGGACCTAGAGCCGGAGATCACCCAGACCTTGGATGAGATGGAGGCGCAGAAAGAGGTCGAGGATGCATTGGAAGAACCCTCCGAGGACCCGTTCGACGCATCCACCGAGGTCGCTGAAGAGCCAGAGGTCACTGTCGAACCGCAAGATCTTATCGAACCTGGCGGTTCTTCAGATCTTTCGGGTGGTTACCCTCAAGATGCTGTCGACCCTGACACCGAGGAGGTGATAGAGTGACACAGAGAAGGAAGGCCCATCTCAAAGGAAAGAGGATAACTGGCAAGACCAAGTGCTTCATCCATAGTGACACCTCTGCCTTGACACATTGCTCTGTCTGTGGTAGACCTATCTGCCAGGACTGTGCAGCGCATACGGGTTACCCCCATGTCTGCTCCTTCTGCCACCCGAAGAACGAGATGAAGAGGTCCAAGTCCCACAGGAGCATGTTCATCAAGGTCTCGGCAGTGGTCATACTCGTAGCCATGTTATCATGGACCGCATTATGGCTGCTAAGTCCAATAGACGATATCAGAGATGACTTCAGGGAACTGGACAGACCAGACCCCAATGCTCCGAACCCGGAAGCAAAGTTGTTCCTTGAGAATGGCCTCATCTATCCCAAACTGAATGAGAAGCAGTATGCAGGGACAAATGACTACGTGACCATCAACTTCAAGATCTACCTGACGAACAACTACGATGATCCCATCGCAGGGGTTCAAGTTGACCTTTTGATCTTGACGAAAGAGGTCATCTGGGGACATGCTTCGAAAAAGATAAGTTCAATTGGAGCAGGAACAACAGAGGTCATCGAGTTCAGTAACGTCGCAATGCCCATGGGTGAGCACGATGCCGAGTTCGTTCTCTGGCAGAGGACCAAGGTCACTCAGAAGACCAGGATGGACTTCATCGTCAACCAGGGCGACGTGTCGATCCCACCACCACCATCCACAGATGGTGGACGCGATAGCTGGTGGGGAGATGGAAATGCTACTGGAGGTGGTGGGGGAGGAGGTGCTGGAGGAAGCGGATGGGGATACCCTGGAAGTGATGGTGGAGATGGATCTTCCGGTGCATCATTGATGGAGGCCGATGACAACTCCGTCGCAGGCTTCGGATTCACCTGCTGCATCTTCCTGGCCATCGTCCTGCTCGTGGTCGTCGTCATCGCGGTAATCGTCATCGCCTACAAAAGATCAAGTGACGATCCTTCCGACGACGATACCCTGACCCTGGCGCAGGTTCCAGTGGCGCGCAAGCGGACCCAGGCAGAGATGCTACGGTCCCTCGAGCTGGACCCTGAGTGCAAGAGGTAAGCACCAACGGCCGCCGTGGACGCGGCGGCCTTTTCTTTCTTTTTCCCTGTACAAATATGGACACAATCTATTTATCGACATCTTCCATTCCAACACAACCCAGAGGTGTCACGCATGAAAGTTCGAGCACATTGTCTTCCACTCTACACAGGTGGACCAAGCATCGTCGTGGTCAATGAGGACCTTGCAGCGGAGCTCGACCTTCATCCCATGGACAGGGTCTCTGTGACAAACCCCCAGGACCCAACCAAGTGCATCGTGGCCCACCTCAACTTCTGGTACCAGACAGAACCAGTTCTCGGATTGTTCAATGACACCTTCGAAAAGCTTGAGATAAAGGAGGGGGACGAGGTCTCCATCCTGCCGGTCCCAAAGCCTCACTCGGTCACGCACATTAGGGACAAGATGAACAGGCAGGTGCTCACAGAGCATCAGGTCTTCGAGATCATCGAGGACCTTGTTGCGAACAAGCTCACAGACACAGAGATAGCAGCGTTCATCACGAGCATCTACATCCAGGGTTCCAGTCTGGACGAGGCATACTACCTGACAAAAGCCATCGCAGAGACCGGGGACACGTTCAAGTTCGACACGGAGATAGTGGCAGACAAGCACTGCTCGGGCAGTGTTCCCGGAAACAGGACCACACCAGTGGTCGTCTCGACCATCGCTGCGCTTGGGATAATGATCCCCAAGTCATCCTCCCGTTCCATCACATCCCCTGCAGGGACCGCCGACGTCATGGAGGTCTTTTGCGATGTGACCTTCACAAAGGAACAGATCCTTGAGATAGTGGCCAAGACCAATGGCTGCATCATCTGGGGAGGCGGCCTAAAAATTGCGCCTGCAGACTCCCAGCTCATCAAGGTAAGAAAGCCTCTGCACGCAGACCCAGAAGAGCTTCTAATGTCCTCCATCCTTTCCAAGAAGTATGCCATGGGTGCGACCCATGTCATGCTCGACATCCCATTAGGATTAGAAACCCGCTACAGGAACATCGGGGAGGCCAGGCTCCTTGAGCGCTCCATGGTGCAGATCGCGGACAGGCTCGGGATGAAGGCCGGGGTCGTCATCACAGACGGTGACGAACCCATCGGTTCCGGCATCGGGCCGGTGCTTGAGGCCATCGACGTCCTCAAGGTCATCAAAGGTGACACGGACGCTCCCCAGGACCTGCGGCAGAAGTCCTTGCTCGTCGGTGGAAAGCTTCTCGAGCTCATCGGCCTCGACAAGTTCAACGGCCACAGCTCCGGAGAAGACCTTATGGCATCCGTCCTGGACGATGGACGCGCCTACGACAAGTTCAAGCAGATCATCGAGGCCCAGGGTGGTGACCCAGGGGTCACTGTCAAGGACCTGGAAGAACAACTTTCCGACACAACCTTCGATATCATCGCCACAGAGGAAGGACAGCTCTACGATATACAGAACCCAGTGTGTGCAAAGGTCGCGAGGATCGCTGGTGCTCCCCTGAACAAAGGCTGTGGGATATACCTTCACAAGAAGTATGGAGCGCAGATCACCAAGGGGGATGTCCTGGCGACCGTTTACTGCGGCTCACCTGACAAAGAACGCAGGGTAAAAAGGGTGCTCAAGGAGAACAAGCTGTTCTTCGTGAAGTGACCTACCACACTCGGTTGGCCTCATACTCGATGGCCAATCCGTTGTTATCTGAGTCCTTCTCGAGATCTCCAGAGACTACCTCCACTTTTATCCTGAAGTTCACGTTGGAGGAGTAGAGGACGAAGAACTCATCAAGGCCATTTCTGGAGGGTATGAAAGTATCCGTACCCAACAACTTGTAGGATGTCCAGCCAAAGGTCGACATGTAGCTAATGGATGCTATGAACGTCACGGTAGTATTGTCCCATGCGAGATTGTTGTAGCATCTGAAGACGTAGCAGTCGTAGCTAAGGTCCTGTTTGTTCTCGTGGTAGGTCATCTCCCTTGATTCGCTCTCATAGACCTCACTGATGCTCCAGAGGGCGACGTAGGCATCCTTCGTAGCGATATAAGGCGTAGCCTGGTCCTTGTGGACGAAAGTATGGACCGCACTGCCGATGTAGTTGGTGTACGACTCGAAGATTATGCGCTCAGAGTCGAAGGCCATGTTTATCCAGTTGGTTGTATGCTTCTCATACTCATTGTCCCGATCGCGTGAGTAAGGGTCGAACTTCTCATATCCATTATCATATTCGCCGTAGATGTCCTCATAGAAGAAATCCTCGTTGTTCTCGATGTATGATGATACTCCGAACTCGAACTTGGTCTCAAGTGTCGCCTGATCCAAAAGGCCGTAGATCGAGCCGTTGATCCAGTAGGGGATCATACCATCATGGGCCTGGGAGATCACAGCATACAGTCCCAGGTAAGGACCCTTGACGACCTTCACACCACCATTGAGATGAACGTCCACGATGCCATTGGCGGTTAGGAACCTGGCACCCTCGTAGGTGGGAACCCCCCAATGGGGAGCACCCATCCCATCTATGCCATCCAGGGGCATCACAGAGCCTGTGATGAGGTCAACGATAGCGAACTCTGTGGTCCTGAACTCGAACTGATAATCCTCCCTGTTCCTTTCTGCAAAGGCGTAGGAGACAATAGCCTTGTTTCCATTGAGGACAGGCACGGAGGTCAGGTCCTCCTGGGGTTGGTGGACGCTGTAGGACTCGTTCTTGGAATCTGCAACGTAACGAAGACCAGCTTCGCTTGAGAAGATCACACCATCCATGGTCCGGTATGCCCCCATGTAGTATGGGAAACCGCTGGGGTTGTAATTGGCGACCTCTTCGTTGACCAGCACATCACCGGTCTCAAGGTGGACCATCGCAAGGCTAGTCCTTTGGGTGTAGTACTGGACGAACAGGACATCGCCATCGACCCAGCAGTAAGGTTCGTTGCTCAGGTCGTCGCCATAGTAACTATAGCCATATTCGGAGTCGGTGTAGAGCGTCTGGCTCCACAGGTATGTCAGGTCCTCGTAGGCATGCGATCGGACGATGAGGCGTGCATTGTTCTCTACGGCCACAGAGATGATATCGCTTTCGTGCCTCACCAGGTAGGTGATGTCATCGGCATGGGTACTTCTTATGATCTCTCCGTCCCAGGGGTCCACGATGCCAATGCCATGTCGATTGTAGACCAGGATGCCATCCCCAGAACCGGTTCGGGTCGGATTGACGAGCTGATAATCACTTATCTCCCAGACCTCGTCTAGGGTTGCCCATGAGTATACTTTGATGTCCTCGCCCTGGTTGATGATGAGCCCTTCTGTGATGTAGTTGTTTCCAGACCAGCTCATGTCCCAGGTATCATCGTCATAGTAGCCTCGCCTATCATCCTCATCGGGGTAGTGGACCTGCTCGAGAATGTAATCATTTGTAAAATCCGAGTCGGTGAGAGTGCTCTCAATTAGAGGCTGCCAGTGCTTCAGCTCAACTCCTTCTGAAGCTGTGATACCGCGCACCACAAGACCAGGGCCGATTATCGAAACTGCCAAGATCATGGCCCCTATCAACGAACCAAAGACGATGGACTTCTTCGAAAGCTTCCTGGTCCTGATATTGGCTGTCCTCTTTCTCGGTGCAGCCCCAGAAGCTTTTTCCGGGGACGCTTTCCTCACCATGTGCAATGATTGGGCCAGGGGTTTTTATAATTATTGAAAAGGGTCTTAGTCAATAGCACGATAAAAAGATCCTACTCAACACCTCGATACAGGTGCCCATGGGTGAGCGGAGCCTTGTGCGCTTGCTCGATGCCAGCACTGTCCCTGCGGACCTTTTTGAAGTCATGCTCGGCAAGCTGTGCCCAGGCTCCGACGATGGTATTGACCTCGTCCGGCCCATACACCCATCGGAGATCGAGCAGCGGTGAGAAAGAAGAGCCGTTGAAAACGTCCCTGGACCGGTTGTAGAGCGAGATCCTGTTCGAGTTGAGGACCACGTTCCGGCAGGGACCGTCCCGGACCACAGCGTGCTCGAACTTCATCCTGTCTGCAAGGGCAAGGCCGTCGTCACAGGGAGCTGGGCAACCCTTCCTCTTACCATCTGGCAGGAATTCCTCCACAGGATCTGGGAACTCCTCCTTTGCAACACCGCGGAACAGGCAATGCCTGGTGGTCATCTGCGGGATGACGCCTTCTGCAAGGACCATTCCCTGGATGTTCGGACCGAACGCCAGACCTCGAAGATGCTCCAGGGTAAGCTCTATGGAGGGTTGGACCCAGGTCAGGTTCTTGAGGGAAGCGTAACGAGCAAGTGAGAGTGAGTTGGTGATATTGAATGAATGGGCGATCATCAGCTGCCAGTTGACCTTGGCCTTCATTGCAGGGATCAAATGACCGTGGCATGTGAGCTCGATGATGGAGGGTTTGACACCTTTCGCGACCTCCAGTGCATCGAAGGTTGCCACCTGACCGCTCATGTGCGGAAGGGAGAGTGCAAGCTCTACACCCTTGTCCTTGAGCTTTCCGTCAAGCGTCTTCAGCTCTGCCACATCACCGCCATACGCTGGCAAGATCACAATGTCTGCACCAGCAATGGCTGCGTCCCAGGCGCTTTCGAGCTCCGAGACACGAACGATGAGCTTCTGCTTCTTCCGTTTGGCCTTGGCTGCCTGGGTATAGGTCTCCTTGGCGATGGCCTTGAGGGTGTTTGTGTTCCTCTGCCTTATCCCCCCAGCCTTGATCTTGCGCTTTGGCGGAGCGCTTCGAAGCCTGTCCAGTCGATCTACAGCTTCCCTTCGAAGCTGGTTCATCTGGGAAAGAGGCATGAAGACGTCGTCCTCTAACTCAACGTCAAGGTTGCGTAGGTAGTAAGGTGTACCTTTGAGCCTGTCGAGCTGGTCCCGCACAGAGTCCGGAGAAAGTGCCTGGTTCTGTGCAGCCTCTGGAACGTCAGGCAGGGAAGCCTTCGCCTTCAGTGTTCCATCGGTGACCACTATTGATGGCTGGACCTCAGTACCAGCGGTGAAGACCATATCGATGGGGATCTTCTGGATCGGCTCGTCCAGAGACCGGGAGAACTTCTTGGCCATCTCTGCATCGAGCGTCCTGAACACTGGTGCCCATTTGTCCACCTCGAGACCACGTGGAGCATCCATCCAGGTCCCTTCTTTCACAAGCTCCAATCCGTGGACCACGAGTCCGGTCCGTGTGTTCGGATCATCGCCGATGGCGAGCCCATCACCCTCCTTCAAACCCTTGGCCCCCACAAGCAGCAGCCTTCTACCCTGGACCCACTTGACCTTCCCCATGGGCTCTCCCAGGGGGGCGCTGTGGTCGGGTGTGATCATGGACCGACCAGGCCAGCCATCCTTGTAACCATGGCAACTGTCCCGGTTGTAGACGGCCTTGAGCATCCTCTCATGCTCCTTTGTAAGCTTTGGATGCTCGCCGGCCTCGATGGCATCCAGTAATTCTCGATAAACGTGAGTGACCGCGAGTACGTAATGCGGGGTCTTCAGCCGACCCTCGATCTTCAATGCACCGACCCCGGTCCCGACAAGGTCCTCCAACACAGGCGCAAGCTGCAGGTCTTTGGGGGAAAGCCAGAACCTGGAAGGTCCACGGCGCTCGTTGACCATAGGTGCATATTTGTTCCGGCATGGCTGCGCGCAGAGTCCGCGGTTTCCGGACCTGCCGCCTGCGATGGATGAGAACAAACACTGCCCAGAGTAACTGATGCACAGGGCACCGTGAACGAACGCTTCGACCGACACCCCTTTGACCTTACACATCTTGGTAAGTTCCTCGAAGGTCGCTTCCCTGTTCGCAATGACCCTGGAAAAACCGAACTCGCGGAGTTGCTCAACAGCTGCTGGAGAATCAGCAGAGGTCTGTGTGGAGGCATGCAGGTCAAGGTCAGGATATGCATCGTGTGCGACCCTTGCAACGGCCATGTCCTGGACGATGAGGGCGTCTGCACCCTCACTGTAAACATCCCCGATATAGCGGAGCGTAGGCTCGAGCTGGTCGTTGGTGATAAGTGTGTTCACGGCCACATAGACCTTGACACCCCACTTTCGGGCCTTCCTCATTCCTTCAGAAAGGTCCTTGGGTGTGAAGTTCTGGGCCCGTTTGCGGGCTGAAAAATCCTTACCGGACAAATAAACCGAATCCGCACCCCCAGCTATCGCTGCATCCAATGCGTCTGGAGAACCGGCAGGGCTGAGTAGCTCAGGCACTAACAAGTTACCTGATCCTCCTCGAAAGCCTCCAAAGCATATAGGTCAGAATACCTGATCCTTACTTCTGGAGTTTCATCCTGATACGCTGCAGGCATATCGCTGCGGCAGGTATGCAAACGACGGCTACGGTCCAGCAGCAGCAGCAGCAGAGTGTCCAATCCTGGAATGCTATCATTAAATTGCCCCATTGAACGAAATACCCTGCCGATATTTAAGATTGTTCCCACTCACTCGGGTGGGGCTGGTGTGGTCTCCTCGGTCGGTGCCTCGGTCTCTGCTGGAGCAAGCTCTGGTACCTCCTCATCAGCAGGTGGAGCAGGGTCATCCTCGGGAGGTGCTGGGTCATCCTCGGGTGGAGCAGGAGTGTCCTCCACAGGACCCTCTTCGACCGCGCCCTCAGCTGCATCGTCCGGTGGTGGAGGTAGGTCCTTGTCCTGGTTCATCCAGTTGTCGATCATAGCCTTTGCCTCGATCTTCTGGGCGGTGGAGAGGTCCTCGCGCTTGTCGATGTCCTCTTTGATCTTCGCCGCCTCTTTCTCTGTGACCTGACCGTCCTTGACAGCTTCCTTCATCTCGGCCTTAAGCTCCTCGGGGAGGTCTTCCTTCTCGATATCGGAAGCTCTCTCTTTGGTCTCATCCTCCTTCAGCTCGTTGATCTTATCCGTGACCTTCTTGTCGAGCATCAGGTAGTGGGACTCCTCCATTTTCCCAGCAGCGAAGTCTGCTTCGAACCGCTTGTGCAGTTCCTTGAGTCGCGTAATGGACTCTGTTGGGTTGTCCTTGTTCTCCTTGACTATCCTATCGATGGCCTTCATGTGCTGGGAGACCTTCTTTCGCCTTCTGGTCAACAAGAACAGACCGATAGCAAAGATGGATATGGAGATCAGTAATGGAAGACCGATCTCGATGAGGAACAGCCACCATTCCTGGCCAAGGAACTGTTCAAGCAGCGTCTTATCCTCTGGCTCTGTTGAGGTGGTGATATGCATCGAGTAACCAGTGGCCTGTATGCCAGATACCTTGATGAAGTATGTTCCATCTGCAGGTTTGTTCATCGTAACGCGGTTCCCATCTGCATTGACCGACCCCACTTCCTCTCCATCAGCATCATAGACATGAAGCACAGCACCTTCGCCTTCAAAGATCTCGACAACGACCTTTGAATAACCCTTTGAGGAGAACTCATAGAAGTCTATGTCTGAAGCAGCGTTCAATCTGTTCTCGGTGTACGTCACATCAAGGTCCACCGGACGTGCCAATGCCATAGTGGCACCAGCATCCCGGCCTCCATCACCATCGTTCTCGACGAATGCTCCACCACTTGGAGTCGTAACGAACAGGGCATATTTTGTGGCTGCTGACCTCTCGACCTGGATATAATAGGTTCCTCCGACCGGGTTTGTTATCACAGATGTCCTGCCGCTGTTGGATACGTTCCCTATCTCCGTCCCTGTATCATCATGGAAGGATACTGTAACATCCGTAGACTCGGAAAGGTCGACCGTAAGTTTGGACATCGGATCTATCAATACACGGTACCAATCAACATCTGTCGCATCGGCCAGATCACAGGAGCTGTAGAGCCAGTCCGCAACGATCAGCCGGGCAGCACTCCTGTCGTTCGGAGCATCACCATACAATCCACCGTCCTCGATCCCAGCATCCTCTGCATCGACAATGAAGACCTGCATGATGTAAGCCTCCTTCTCTGACGCCCAGACCTTCACATAGTACTTTCCATCTTCAGGAGAGTCGAGCGTGATCGTGAGACCATCACCAGAAACGTTCCCGATCTCGTTAAGGTCAGAGTCATACAACATGAACTCGGCTTCGGTCCCACTGAGCGTGACACGTAACTGGATAAGGTCCTCTGCCGTGATATAGTACCAATCAATGTCCGATGCACTGTTGATGAGGTTGTAATCGTAGCTCAAGTCCCAGTTATCATCGATCTCCCGAGCGGATGAATGCGCATCCCCAGTATCTCCGGCAATGCCTCCATCGTACTCGGTATCCCATCCTCCATCTCCCCCACCCACTGGTTGATAGGTCGTGAAGTCCCAGGCCATCGTGACCCAGCTACCGTCATTGAAGTTCGCCTCGACCTGGAAGTAGATGACATCCTCGTCCGTATAGGCCGTGCTATCATGTGTTACATTGAACATTTGGACGTTCCCAGTGCCCGAAAGTGTAGCATCCGTCCATTCAGGAGCTATGTCTCCATGCTTGTAGATCCTCCACTTCGCATCTGTCGGTTCGTCACCTGCATCGGCATCTCCCACATAGCAGAGGAAGTCGACAACGCCACCAAGATAGATGGGGATGTAGGACTCTGTGGTCTGCTGAGAATTGTTAACGATGAGCCCCAAAAATGGCAACTGCTCGATGCCAGCAATATCATATGGGCCGGTCACGCTGGGGTCAAGAGTAACACCAATGGATGCGTCCCTGGTCTTGTAGTAAGAGCTCTCATGTCTATCGAACGGAGCAGGGTGGCCAAACCACACCTTGGTAACAGCGAAGGCCCCATCACCAGCATCGATGCCGAAATCGACGAAATTATTGATGTTGACCTCGTCGAGAGTTATATCCGAAGCATCGTTGTAGCAATAGATACCGCGCTGGCACAATGATATCTCCGATTGATGCAGGTTCAATGAAGAATCTGCGTCGTAGATATAGAAAGCTGTAAGATACTGCTCTATAACCGAGGTCCCAACATCCACCTCTGTACCGCCATCCATGTAGAAGGCATAGTCATTGGTAAGCTCATCGTCGGCAACGCGGCAGCCTGTCAATGTGACATCCATTCCATCTGTGTCGACAGGGGTCACCGATCCGAGTATTTCTGTATCAACAAGGTCTACCTGGATAGGAGAGGTGCCCGATGTTCCATCGGCCTTGATCGCGTAGGCTCCGCCAGATATGGTCACATCGGTGATGGTAACGAACTTGGAGTTGACCGCATTGACGTTCGAGTTGTCGATATCTAGTGCTGCTCCAGCCTCGCCCACGTCAATGATCCCATCGGTGATGGTCATATCACCAGATTCGAACACGTATCCAGCTGTGAAGTTCCCCTCCAGGTTCACATTATAGAACTCGCCCTTTCCAGCACCGGACATGTCGAACCCAGTTGCACCGGCAAGGCTGTAGAAGGTTGTATCCTCGACATAGAGGTTCCCATCTCCATACATGTATACGAACTTTGGTGACCCATGGCACTCTCCATAGCAATCCAGGAACGTGTAATCAGCATCCCCGTCAAGGTAGAACAGACCATCCTCTGTGGCTCCACCTGTTGCGTTCACTCGGAGGAACCTTGCCTCATCGTAGACCTCGGCCTCGATACAGTCCAATTTCTCGGTGTAGATGTCGCAGTCGGTCATCGAAAGCATGGCCGTCTCGATATACATTGTCTCATAGTAGCTTGAGTCGTCATATCCAGAAGCTGATACATTGATGAGTACGACCTCCTCCACAACTGGGGTGGAAGCATCCACAACATAGATGGCATAGTCGTCCTCACACTGGATGGTGGAGTTCTCCATCCACAGAGACTTGCACTGATAGATACTGATGGCTTCCTCTGCACCCGCAATGCTGGTAACGTCAAGGTCATACATCTCGACGTTATTGCAATACTGGATATATGAGAAATCAGCGAAGCACTCGACCCAAACATCAGATATCATAACATTGTTGCAATTAGCAATTTCGAACCCGTTCTCCCATTGATCATCACCGAACTCGTTGCCATAGACGAAGATGTTTCCACAGTTGTCTGCTTCGAAGAACGCTTCGTTCTTCATTGTGATAGTATTATCAGCAACGACTACAGTCGTCCCACCATCCAACTCGATGGTAGATGCATAGTCATCGGTTACGTGTATCTCATTGTCAACTATGTTGACCGTTCCCACTGAGGGAGTAGATGAGTCATAGACATCTATAGCTCCACCATCGGTCCCGTTGAGCGTGCAATTGTTGATGTCGATGTTACCGGAGGGGTAATACAAGTTCAACAGTGTATTGCTATATCCATACGTGTGGAAGTCCGTATTCGTGATCGTTATATCATTGCAGTAGTCCAGGTCCACAGAGACCGTTCCATCCGCGCTACCCTCGAAGTGGCAGTCCTTGATCGTGACATCGTTCCCATGATTCACATAGACGAAATATTCCGTCACATTGGCTATCACGTTCTCAACATGCAGGTCGCCACCATAGTAGTGTTTGATACCATACTCACCCTGACCGGTGACCGTCATTCCATTGATGGTCGCATCAGGAACATGATCGAGGTTCACAAGGTATGACCCAGGATCGATGATGTTGATGTTGGTTAAAGTAACAGCTTGATCGATGTCAAGTTCCATGGTGTCCCCAGTTCCTCCGTCCATGGTCACATCCTTGATGTTGCAGTATCCAGTGCCTTCATAGTAGACACACTCGCTGGAGCCTGAGCTCTTGTACATTCCACCTGTGATGTTGATGCTACCGCTGGACTCTCCCTTGATTGGGCCTGAGTATGAGGTGCCGAGACAGTTAGCCACCAGCGTGTTGATGCCGACATCATACACCTCTTCCATGTAGGCGCCGTACTTGTAGCCGTAGTAGTTCATGTCCGTTATGTAGACCGAGTTGCCCATGGCGCTGTATATCCCAGCGCTGTAATCGGATGTGTCGTTGGAGCTGAAGGTAAGGTCTGAACCAACGAAGTCTGTCCCAGCCCTACAATAGATAGCCTGGTAGAACTCCGTGAACGTCGAGTTGTCCACCGTTGCACTGACGTTGAAGTCCAAAGCTCCAGAACCGAGGATGAAGTCGCAGTAACTGAAGGTCGGACTTGCCGCTCCGTCCCTGAAGTAGATGCCGTTGAAGAAGTCTGACGCAGGAAGGTCTGCCAGGTTCACGTTGTCCGATCTGAATGTGATCCTTGAGCCAGAGCTGCCAACAGCATCAAAGGCACCGTAGACCCAGATGGTCTCTGCACCTTTAGAGGCGTTGAAGATGACCGTGGTTCCTGGCTGGACCGTTACGGAGGCCCCTACCTGGACCGTGATGTTGTCTCCAATATAGATGGTATCGTCCCAGATGACGTTGGTCGTGATGTCAGAGTTCACATATATCGTTGCCCTGGTGGCAGATTCGGTCTCGTCAGCGATAGCGACGAGCGAGATGACAGATGTGACTGCCAGCATCAGGACGATCATAAGGATGAACGCAGGCCTCAGACCTGCTCTCAATGGGTTGGCTCCATGGGTGGACATGGTATCGACCGCATAGATTATAGTGGACGGTTATTAACATTATGTGTAGAAAGGACGTCCTTCCGCCTATGGGTCTATGTTCATACGTGCAGCTTTTCGCCTCATGACGAACATTCCACCCGAACAGGATAAATACCGAGTTTTACTTTCCTATATCGGGCCGGGGAACATCCCCATTGATGGCAAGTCCTACTCATGATGGGGAGAGGTCAGGTTCAATACCCAATTACACGGTGGTCAAGACGGGGAAGAAAGGCAAGAAGAAGCTTTCTGGAAAGAAATCGAAGTTCGACCCGAAACGGGTTTCCAGAAAGGAAAAGAAAGAGCAAGAGTCTGAGGATGAGCTCAAAGAGCGGATGCAGGCCGAGTGCGACGACGACGAAGAATGGGACGAGTACCGCGGAAAGAAGGTCCCCAAGGGCGTCATGACCGATGGCAAGCTCGACGTCGAGAAGCTCAAGAAGTACTGGGGATTCGACGACGATTTCACAGACTGGCTGAAGAAACGCCTTGATGTAGCTACGACCCTTAACGACATCTACACTGACCTCACTGACGACAAGTTCTACAAGTCCAACTTCATCTTCGAGACGGATCCCAGAAAGAAGCGAGCCACCACGATCTTGTTCCAGCTGCTGTTCCCGTGGGTGTGTCTCCTCGCTGTTATTGGCATCGTGTGGATCATCTATCCTTTGATAGAGGGTGTGAGGCTTCCCAATGAGACCTTCGGTCTCATGGTGGCCTACGTAATTCCTCCCGCTGGAAAAGAAAGCGTTATACCGCTTATGATGGGCAGGGACATCCATCCTATTATGGCGGCGGTGTTGATATGTGCCATCGACACTGCTTTTGCTCTGTTCATCACTTGGAACCTTGACCTGCTATACCAGGTCCCGATCGTTGGAGTCCTGTTGAGTAAGACACACGCCAAGGGTCGAGCGATCATGGGTACGTTCCCTTGGATCCAGAGGCTCGCGTATGTAGGCATAGTTCTGTTCACCGCGTTCCCGTTGCAGGGATCTGGCGGTATCGTTGCGACGCTGATCGGCAAGTTCATCGGTATGCCTCCATACAGGAACGTGAGCGCAGTTGCTATTGGCGCATTCATCGGTTCCCTTCTTATCGCTTACCTGTCGAACGCCATCCTGGACCTGTTGATATCCAAGCTCGGACCATGGGGCATTGCCATTGCTGTCGGGATCTTGGTCATCATCCTGCTAGCTGGTCTTTGGAAGGCCACGAACTCTGCGTTCAGGCGGCTGACCGAGGACCCACTGAAGAAGCTTGGTTTCTACTTCAAGCCTGAGCCGCTCGTGAAAGATGAAAAGAAGAAGGGCAAGGCTAACAAGAAGAAGGCATAAGCTCATCCTTTTGAAAATGAAGGGGGACCGTTCCCCCCAGAACTCACACGTAGCGTGAGAGCTTACATGTAGTCACGTACGACCTGCGCCATACCCGTTGAGCTGAACGCTCTGAAGAAGATGCTCGCCTCGGCGTATGCAACAGCCTCGAGCGCCTTCTCGGTCTCGACGTCCATGTCATACAGCCTATCGTAGAACTGCTTGAAAGCGAACTTGGAGTTCTTGCCAAAGATCTCAATGTCCCTCTTGCCAGGGTTCTTCGGTCCGTAGGTGTCCTGGACCCAGTTCCAGATCTCGGTATACAGGTCGTTGTCGTAGATCTTCAGGGTGGACCACACGATGTTCTGCCAGTGGGTCCCGACGTTACCCTTTATGATACCGCCCTTGGGGAAGTGCTTGTTGATGAGCTCACGAGGCGTGCCGGTGATACCATGCTGGGCGATACCGACGCCGTGCTTGTTCGTGGCTTCTGCGACCTTGATGGTCTGGGGGATGTCGATGGAGACCTGCTCTATCGGGTTCCCAGCTGCATCGTAGGTGTTGCCGTGCGCTGAACCGTTAGCGATAGCAAGTACCTGTGGGTTGACACCGTTCTCCTTCAAAGCGGTCAAGAATGTATCGGCTTCTTCCGGAGATGTCAGGATCCTTCCGTCCTCGTTGGCCTTACCGATCTCGCCCACCTCCACTTCGAGACCGAAGGGCTTGTCACCCATCTCGGCCGCTATGAACTTGGCAAGCTCTATGGTGGCGTTTATGTTTCCAGCAAGCTCCTCGCGGAGGTTGCCGCCCTGGAAGTCGAAAAGATGGGAAGCATCGATCGCAAAGGAACTGTAGCCACCCTCGATCTGGGCCTTGATGAGCTCCTTTGTCTTTGCGATGTCCTCATCATCTCCCTTCTTGACAGAGATGTGGTCTGCGTGGATGACATAGCAATCGTAGTCCACTTCCTCTGCCACCTCGTTGACGACCTCGCAGTACTGTGCTGGCAAGATGCCAGTGTATCCGCCATTGATGTCGGACTCAGACCTTGCGAGCTCGAAGATTATCGGAGCGTCCAGGTCCTTTGCGGCCCTCATGAGGCCCTTGACGACACCCATGGTCATCCTGGTATTGGCGGCCATGGTGATGGTCGGCTTTCCCAACAATGCTTCATAAACGACATTTCCTGGTAACGGTTCGTATGCCATGTTATCAACTCCGTGAACGTTAGTCTCCCTTCATGTACTTTTCAGCAAGTTCGATCTCTGTCCTTCCACCAACGTAGACAGGTACCCTATGGTCGATCTTCTCCGGTGTCAGGTCCAGGTTGTTCTGGGTTCCCACAGAGCAGGAACCTCCGGCCTGGGTGACGATGAATCCCATAGGATTCAATTCGAACACTAATCGCAGCTTCCCCTGCTCGCGTCCGATGAAACCTGGATATGTGAACATTCCCCCCTTGTGGAGGATCTGGTGAACATCAGCCACAAAAGACCCACTGAAACGCAGCTTGTATCCCTGCCCCTCAAGGTCTTCGATGAGCTTCTTATGCCCTGGAAGCCAGTCCTTTCGAAGTGCTCCTGGGGCATAGATCTTTGAGGACCCGATCTTCATGTCCTCATGCTGAAGAACGAACTCGCCCTCGGCATCCAGAGCGAACTCATGAACACCTTTTTTCACGGTATAGGTCACCGTGGTCAGAGGGCCGTACAGCACATACATCGCAGCAACCATCTCCCTGCCAGGAAGAAGGGGGTTGTCTCCAGCATAGATACCGATGATGGTTCCAACGGACAGATTGATGCCCATGAGGGATGAACCGTCCAGAGGGTCCATGACCACACTGAACTTCCCGCCTTTCTCGCAATTGATGACCTCTGGTCGCTCTTCGGATGCGAAGGCGGCAACAAGGCCGGAGTTGCAGAAGTCCTCGCCCAAGACCTGGTCGGCCCAGACGTCCATCTCAACCTGTTCCTCGTCGTAGATGTTCTGTGTCCCTGCCACGCCCTGCTTCTTGATGAAGGAGGACTGGATCTTCTTTCCACCCTCAGCTATGAGGAGGATGAGCTCCTTCAGCTCCGGGTCATCATCTGGAATGTGCTGTCGCAGGTTCATTCTATCCCGGTTGGCCGAAATGAGCTATAGGCTTATATTCATTACGAGCAAGGGACCTGTTACCTCAACCATCTGGCCATAGTTATGGCCTATAACCCACCTTTTGGACGAAATGGTACTTTTCATATACAGTGGTTTTCTCAAGGAACCTTCAAGCCCACAGAGAAGACACTGGGTATATGAAGGGACTTCGACAATTGACTGTGTACGTGTTGAGCAATTTTATATACCTCCCCTTATATATGCATAGTACTGGATAGTCTAGAGTATCAATGGAAGGTTCAACGATGAAGACGTTAGTACTGTGCGTAGACCGCGACGATGACATCGGAAGGAAAGGTAACGTTACCTCTCCTGTCATCGGCCGCAAGGAGAACCTCCGGGCAGCCCTGGCTTTGGGCCTTGCAGATCCCGAGGACTCCGACACCAACTCCATCCTGGCTGCGGTGAAGGTCTACGACGAGCTCATTGAGGAGGGACAGGACGCCGAGGTCGCCACCATCTCTGGTGACAAGGACGTCGGCAGGACCTCTGACAAGATAGTAGCCCAGCAGTATGCAACGGTCCACAGGGAGGTCCAGCACGACGGTGTCATCCTGGTCACCGACGGTGCAGAGGACGAGTTCATCCTCCCTATCATCTCCTCCAGGGCCAAGGTCATCTCCATGCGGCGTGTCATCGTGCAGCAGGAGAAGGACATCGAAAGCCTCATCTACACCATTGTCCAGGGCTTCCAGAACGAAAAGATCCTGCGAAAGGTCATCCTGCCTATGGCGCTTGCGATGATCATCTTCGGAGCATTCATATTCCTTGATAGATGGCTCTGGGCGTTCGGTGGGATCCTCACCATGCTTGGTGCTTATCTGCTCATCCACTCGCTGCAGCTGGACAAACCGCTGCTACGAGTGCTAGACGACTTCAAGGGCGCTCTAGAGAACCGTAGATACGTAGCTGCGGCTTCGGCCGTGGTGTCGATAATAATCTTCGCGGTAGGAGTGTACTGGGGTTGGAACTCCGCAGGTGGGTATGAAGGGCTCAAGTATGCCTACGAGTGGACCAAGGGCTCGCTCGTGTTCGTGTTCGCAGCTATTTTGGTCTATCTTCTGGGACTTGCAGCGGACAGGTACCTGCGCAACAGGAAGCTTCTTCCGAGCACGTTCATCATCACGTTCATGGTGGTGGCCATCTACTTTTTGCTCATGGTCGTTGTTCAGATCCTTCCATACTTTGCATGGGATGATGGTGTGGAGGTCACACAGGTCCTGCTTTACAGTGGACTTGGGTTCGCATCTTTCATCGTGGCCATGCTGATATTGGCTGCAAAGAGCTCGCCAAGCAGAAGTTCTGGTGCATGGCGAAGATGAGCTGATCTTGTTTTGCTAGCTGTCGAAGAAGTTAGCTTGAATGCTGTCGCTACCGGTTTATGGTAATTCTGAGGAGGAAACCAAGCGACCGGAAACGAAGAAGAAAGGTTGTCCCATACTCACTCTATCGATAGCATAAGCTAGCATGAGTATGGGACAATTTCTTGTGGTAAGTTTCCAGTCGTTCCATTATTAGAAATCGACCTTCTCATATACCTGCGCTTCCGTCTTTGGCTTCTGCCCCTCTCCCCCTTTCATATCCTTCGCTATAGCCTTCAGGTTCAATATCCTCCTGTATGTCGGAGGATGCGAAGCCATGATACCAGAGACCTTCCTCCACTTGGAGTTTGACTCGTCCGCCATGGCCTTCTCGAGCTCGTTCTCGTCAAGCACACCATCACCATCAAGGTCATAGTTGCCCTTCTTGAGCGCTGCCATATCTGCGGCTGCGGTCTCGGCATCGTTGATATAGAACGACCTGACACCCTTGTTCTCCTTGTTCGCCTCTGCAAGTGAAAGACCATAGGTGATCTTGGCCAGTGCAGAAGCGAGGTGGGTCGGGTCGGTGATGAGCGCGGAATAAGCGTCAGCGTAGTACTCCCGTATCCTGGACAGATACTTGACAAGCACAGCGGTGATAAGATAGGTGAGTCCAGCGAGTGCTGCAACAGCGATAAGGAAGAGTGCAAGGCCACCACCGTTCCTGCTCCTGCCTGCACCACGGGTGGCGTACAAAGCACCGATGGCGATGTATGAAGCGATCATCGGAAGGACTGACAGGAACGTCATCGTGTCACAGTCGCCGTTCTTGATATGGCCGACCTCATGACCGATGACCGCCCTTATCTCGTCCTTGTTAAGTGTCTCTAAAAGACCTGTGTGGACTGCCAGAGTGTATCCTGCCATCTTATTACCGAACACAAAAGCATTTGGATTGGGGTTCTCTACTATACCCAACTTGGGCACCTTGATCCCAGCGGTCTGGCAAAGCTCATTGACCGTGGACTCGAAGAACTCGTTATCACCTTTCTTCAGAGATTTCATCCGTGTTGCCCATTTCACAACCCATGGTGCGGTGACGTACTGGATACCAGCCCAGATTATCACCAATGGGAACATGAAAATGAAACAACAAACGCCGGAGTATACGTCTTGGACCGCAAACATGGTCATTAGAGCGAGTACGACGATGAAGATGAAGAACGTTCCAAGCAACCCCATAATGGTCAAGACGGACGTGGTCTTGAGCTGCCCTATAGATGCCATCGGAATTGATATAGGGAACGTGATATATATCCTTTCAGCACGTAGAAGACCGAGATAATTATTCATATGCGGAGGATAGAGAATGGGTATCGCAGAGAAGGTGAAATGTGAAGGATGCGGAGCGCCACTGGACCTAAAGGCTGGAGAGGTGGTGATCACCTGCGAGTACTGCGGTACAGCATTCAACATCGCAAGCGGTGAGGACTTCTTCATCAAGCATTCCATAATCCCATGCAACTATGATGAGACCAAATGCCGAGAGGTCGTCAAGCACTGGATGGCATCGGGTGGTATCAAACCCACTAACCTTCCGGCTGCCTCGAAGATCACTGACATGGGCCTTACCTTCCTGCCGTTCTACGTGGTCCACACTAATGTGACCACCATCTACGATGGTGTCTTCACTCGGACGGGGGGACAGAAACCCAGGAACGGTCAGATGCACAGGGAGTACTACTGGAAGATCCTGGGCCGCAGGGGCTCTAAGTTCCCGACAAAGGAGTATGAGATACCACTGCGAGGCAAGGAGGACTTCAATCTCTCCAAGATCCCTCCGACAGCGAAATATCTCAACGCGGAGTTCGACGAGAAGGACGCAGAGGACCTTGCCAGGGTTGAGATCCAAGACCACCAGAAGTTCCTTCTGTCCCAACAGATCGACCAGTTCAACAAGTTCGATAACGACTTCGAGACCGAGGACATCGAGTTCGTCCACGCGCCCATCTGGAGGATCGACTACACCTACAACAAAGGTGACTACCAGGTGCTCGTCGACGCGACAACTGGAGAGGTCATCAGAGGCGACATCCCACCACCGGACGCATCGGTGGGTGGGTTCTTTTCCGACCTGAAGAAGTCCATCTTCGGATGATCCCATGCAAACAATACCCTTCACAGAGTCCGAGCATGGATACATCTACGACATGGGTCGTGAAAGCTGGTGGGAGCTGGACGATGAGGGGAGCAGATCGGTTCCCAAGACCCACCCGTCCCTTCAGTTCGCATCTGTTGACCAGATCGGTGTGGAAGGGAAGTTCCTTCGGTTCATGGCCTGGCTGATAAATCCAACTGATGAGATCATTGAAGTGGCACTTTTCGATGCTGCGGGGATCCTATCTCTCAAGTTAGTAGAGACGGATGATATTAAGGAGAGACCGTACGAAGGCCCACCGCGACCACCACTTCCACCACCGGCTCCACCTCCACCCACTGTCCTTATCATGCCTCCCAAGACCATGATCGAGTTCATGGCATCTGTGGACCTAGGCAAGTATGACATCGCTCCAGGAACAAATGGGGAGGTCCAGTGGGAGTTCCACTTCTGGCACCAACCCCATCCCAGTGGGAAGCTCAAGGTCCATTTCTAAAAGACAGCGACCTTTTCTATACCGTCGCATGCTTCAATTTCAGCCATGAGCTCTTCGGTAGGTCTCTCTTCCCTTTCGAGCATGATGAAGTTGCCTTTGGAAGAATAAGAGCTGATGTCTAGAAGCTTTGTCACAGGCGACATTGCTTTCGTCTTATCAGCGCCCTCTTCGACATAGATCTTGAGGAAGAACAGCTTTCCGGCTTCCTTTGCTTCAAGCTTTTGCGCACATCGAGAATGATGTTCTGGCCTCAACGTGCGGCGGAGGTTCGGGTCGAACTTCCCCTCCCATCCACAGAGCTTGCAACGACCATTTCCAGCATTCCAATCCTCATCAGGATCTACAACAAGATGGGGGCATGAGCACTCAGGGCATATCGGTCCGGACATGGTTAGAGGAACGACGCGCGTATATTAGAACTCTACCTTCTCGTAGATGCGGGTCTCGTCATACTTATCACGCTCGAAACCTCCGCCTTTCAGGTCCTTCTCCAAAGCCTTGAGGTTGAGGATACGGCGATAGGTCGGGGGATGGGATGCCATAAGCCCCTCGAGCTTGCGATGGTCGATGTTCGCCTCATCGGACATGGCAAGCTCCAGTTCGTGCTCGTCCAGGACGCCGTCCTTGTTCAGGTCGTACTTTGATAGTTCTCCCAATGCCTCCATGTCCATCTGGGCAGCTTTGGCATCGTGGATGTAAAAGGACCGGACGGCCATGTTCTCTCCCTCTGGAGGAGCATAGGAGAGACCATAGGTGATCTTCGAGAGGGCGGAGATGAGATGCTTGGGTTCTGTGATAAGTGCCGCGTAAGCGTCAGCGTAATACTCACGGAGCCTGGACAAACGTTTTATCATCAGGCTCATGAGCCAGTGCATTGCGAAACCCAGACCAGCGATGGCTGTCTTCATCACGAAGAACTTGATGTTATCGGCATCCATGTGGAACGCGATCTCACTGATCTTCCCAGCCATGAGGGGCATGACAGAAAGTACGGTCATTGTGAAGACATCACGGTTCACGATGTGTCCGACCTCATGGGCCAGTACAGCACGGAGCTCGTCCTTGTTTAGCTTCTTGAGAAGTCCAGAGTGCACAACGAGTACCGTGCTGCTCTGGCTGCGGCCATAGACGAAAGCGTTGGGAAAGTCGCTCTCGACGATCCCGAGCTTTGGCATGGGGATCTGGGCTTTCTTCGTCAGTTCACGGACGACGTCCTCAAGGTGCTTGTTCTCACCTTTTTCAAGTATCCTTGTCCTAGTGGCTTTCCTCACAGCCCAGGGTGAGATGATCACCTGGATGACGATGATGACAGGTAGTAGCATCAGGATGAACACACCACAGACCGCTGACAAACAGAATGTGAACAATGAAAGTACAGCAGAGAAAAGGATGACGAACAGTACGAACAGACCGAACGTTCCCAGCATCGTCAGTGCCATGGCCATCCTGAGCTCTGATTGTGACGCCATCAGCAAGATATCGGTCTTGTGATATTTCACTTATCCGGAAGTGTTCGTGCAAAGAACCTGGTTCTGGAACTGATGCATAGGTTCAAGTAGCGGGACGCAAATCTATGTCCATGTGCATGTTCTGTGGTGGCTCATGCCGCGGCATTGGTGATATACTCACCATCATCGCTCTTTTCTCTCCACCTTTGGCAGCTCTGCTGTTCATTGGTTTCAGGGACCACATCCCAGAGATCATCAAGAAGTTAAAGAGGCGCTGATCACGCTTCGTCCATCTTCGAGATGAACTCTCGCATGAACGAGATATCGCTTTTGATATCGATAGCCTTCTTTATCTTCCACCAGCCTTTGATATTGCCAATAAGGACAGCTCCGATTATCCTGTTCTCTTCCAGGACGATCTTGCGATACAGTCCCTCTGAAGGATTCTCGTGTATCATGGCCTCTTTCATCGCTTCTGGATCAATGTCACCGATAGCAGCAAGGTCGATACCTGCGACCTTGAGAGTGTTTGCTACCGTGGTCCCAGTGTATGAGGTCTCCTCACCTACCATGTTCAGACCAGCGATACGGCCCTGCTCCTCCGAGGCTGGCCATATGCCATAGATGATCCCGTTGAACTCCACTGAATCTCCGGCGCAGTAGATGTTCGGGTCAGAGGAGTTCAGGTATTCATCGACGATCACTCCACGGGCTGTGTTCAGACCAGCCTGCTGGGCAAGGTCCAGCTCTGATCGAACGCCTGCGGAGATGATGACCATACGGCATGGGATCTCAGTTCCATCAGCAAGCCTAACACCCTCGACCAATGAGTCACCAAGGATCTCCTCGGTCATGCTATTGATATGGAACTTGAATCCCATGAGCCCCATCTGGCGTTTGAGAATGAGTGAGGCACGAGGGTCTGTCTGGCGAGGAAGTAATCTTGAGAAAGCTTCCACAACGGTCACTTCATGGCCTTTCCTTCGAAGTGCATTGCCAACCTCAAGACCAAGGACCCCACCACCAATGACGACAAGGTCGCAAGCTGCTCCACCACAATGTCCTTTTATCTCATCGGCATTCTCGATGGTCCTCAAGGTATAGACGCCAGACTTGTCTGCGCCCTTTATCGGAGGAACAAAGCAACTGGAGCCAGTGGCAAGGAGGAGCTTGTCATAGGTCATCTCCTTTCCAGACTCGGTCTTGACGACCTTCTTCTCGGCATCAAGCCCAACAGCCTTGTCACCCATGATGCACTCGATGTTGTTGTCCTTGTACCATGCCTCGTCCTTCAGGATAAGCTCGTCAAGGGAGACGTCATCTCCCAAATAATCGATGAGCCTGATACGGCTGTATAGCGGATATTTCTCGTCCGAGATGATGGTGATCTCACCATCTGGGTCGTTGTCCCTGATGGTCTGAGCTGCTGTGGAACCAGCGATACCATTGCCGCAGATGACATAATGCATTCTATCACTTCCGAGCGTGCCCTTAAACCACATCCTGCGACATATATCTTACCAAATCATTTCTGCCGTTCACATCCTACAAGTACTGATAAGAATTGGTTAGGGTTATAAACCCCATCGAACATTGAGCAATTATGCCCCCTCATTATGAGGACGATGAAGACCCCCCTTCCAAGGTAGAGATGGAAGTTGATTGGGACCTCGGCGATGACGATGATGATGAAGAGGACGAGGTCAGTTTCGACGGTGAAGGAGAGGTCCCACGATCGCTCGAAAAACCGCTTGCCAAGCTCAAGCGCGCGATAAACAAAGGTGGGGGATCGGTCGTCCTTGTCAACGGAGAGACCGGCGTTGGAAAATCCATCCTCATGGACCATCTGGTGACGTGGGCAGAGGAGAACGACCTGCATGTGCTGCGCAGCTCCGGGCAGGGACGGTTCTCCAAACCACTGCAGCCTGTTACCGAAGCGTTGTCAAGAGAGGGGCAGATAGGAGAGATCGTCAAGGTCAACGAGGTCTCCATGCAGCAGGTCTTCCTAATAGACAGGAACACAGGACTACTCATTGCACATTCAGCTACATCGCAGGATTCACTTGCCATCGACGAGGATATGGTCTCCTCGATGTTCACGGCCATCCAGAGCTTCGTTTCAGACTCCTTCAAGACCGCACAGGGTGAAGGGGGAGGGCTAGGCAAGCTCGAATACCAAGATACCGTCATCGTCATCGAACACGGCTCCTTCGGCTACATAGCAGCGGTGATGCACGGTGAGGAGAATCCCAATGTCAGGGTTGACCTGAAGACCGCCCTGGAGACCTTCGAGAACAAGAACAAGGAGAACCTCTCCCACTGGGATGGAGACCTTACAGGGTTCCAGGGCGTGGACAAGACCCTGACAGATCTTATCTCGAAGAAGTACACTCGAATAATCGAGCGCTCTGAGAGCCAGTTGGAGTCCGAGAGGATCCGTATCTTCGAGGAGGTCAGGAACATCCTTGGCCACATCTCTGTAAGGCAGAGAACCCTGTTCGTCATTGACGACCTACACAACGCAGATGAAGCTACCGTCAGACTGCTGGACTACCTGTCCAGCGACATCGAGCAGCTGGACGTTGTGATGGTTGCCACCTACACACCAGAGGACATGGACCCCGCTGTGAAAAAGGTCGTCAGGTCAATGGTCGATGTTCACGGGGTCGAAGAGGTCTCCGTGGAACCACTGGACATCGACCAAACGGTCAAGCTCATCATGGACTCACTTCCGAAGAACTACCATGAAGGAGAGGTCCGGGCCTTCGCAGAGGAGGTGTTTCTCGAGACCCGCGGTATCCCAGGTCTTATCAAGGAGGTCGTTGAAGGCGTCATCGAGTATGCCGAAGAGTCCGGGGACGAGGATCTGCTCCTGGACCCATCCACAAGGTCCATGGAGGGGTTGATGAAGCACTATGCTGTGCGTGTCAACAAGCTTCAGCCCAGAGAGCTCATTGTTGCAGAATGGGCATCCATCGCTGGGGCAGACTTCACCCTGGACGAGCTGGAAAGCTGCATAGTGATGTCCAAGTCCGATGTCCAGGAGGCCATCGAGCAGCTTGTCCTGCACAAGTTCCTGGACAGGGGTGAGGCCGATGCATTCAAGTTCACAAATCCCAGGATCTCTTCCACTATATCTGATGGGATAAGTCACAGGTGGAAGAAGGTCATGCACACCCAGATAGCGAACTATCTGGAGATGACCTATGGCGATTCCACATCCGCAAACATATTTTCCATGGCGGACCACTTCAGCAAGGGCATGAACCCGTACAAGGCCGTGACCTATTGCCACAGAGCGGGTGACATGTCGCTACAGATGCTGTCAGTGGAGACCGCTATCAACTACTATTACCTGGCCCTCCAGTCTTGCGGGGACCTTTCCCACTCTGAAGGCAGGGAGGCCAACAAGGTCGTCCTGAACATGAAGCTTTCAGAGTCCCACTACCTCCGAGGTTCTGACGAGGATGCCATGAAGCATGCCCAGCAGGTGGTGGAGCATTGGAGCTCCGAGACCGAGAAACCGTTCCTTGCCAAGGCACTTCGGATCCTTGCCCAGGTCCAGATGGACAGGGGTGACCACGCAGCAGCTCTCGACTATGCACGGAAGGCTCTGGAGACGTCCAAGGAGATATCTGATTCCGAGATATGGGAAGCTCGAGTTGCCCTTGGGGACATCTACGCCATGCTCGGTCAGATGAAAAACGCCTGGAAGCAACTTCAGATGGCCGAGGATTACTGCAAGGACAAGGACATAGATGAAGGCCTTACTGCGGTCTACCAGAGCCAGGCCTTAGTGTACTCCCGAACGGGAAGGTACCGCGAGGCGATCAACCACCTGGAAAAAGCTCTCGGAGAGGCCTACCCTCGAAACGACAAGAGGAACCTTTCCAGGATCAACACGTTGCTCGGTTGGTGCTACCTGATGATGTACCACTATCCGATAAGCGACGACTATCTCAAAGAGGGCATCAAGTATGCTAAGGAGATAGATTACGTTTCACAGCTTGGTCACGCTTACGCTTACCACGCCCACTGCCTTTCCCTCATGGATGAGCCAGAGGATGCTGCAGAGGTCATCGAGAAGGCCATTCCGATCTTCAAAAGCTTCGATGACAAGCGAATGATGGCATACCTGGACATGGTCCATGGCATCATCCTTAATAATGAAGGTGAGGAGCAGCCATCCAGGGAGAAGTTCCAAAAGGCCCTGTCGATGTTCCAGACCCTCAAGGACAGCGAGATGCAGGCTGTGGCTGCAGAGCACTTTGCCAGGATGCTCGAGGGCCGTGGCTACAAAGATGAAGCTAAGGCAGAGTATACCAAGGCCCGGGACAAGTACAAGGACATGAGCAACCGGGACAAGGTCAAGGAGATGCTGGTCGCGCTCAAGCGCGTCAAGTGAGCCTTAATCCCAGGTCAGGATCCACTCGCCGTGCTTGTCACCACGAAGTTCACACTTGTAATGCTCGCACAGAGTATCCTTTACCTTCATGTTCCGAAGTATTCCTTCGAAGTTGTAGGCCAGTGCCTGGTCGAAGAGCTCATCACAGCAGATGTCCGTACCGATGAGGACGGCCTTCTGGGGAGCAGACACTCCGCCCTCGAGCTTGCCGAAGCAGTAGAACTCGCGCCAATGGTCCTCGGTATCCTGGATGATCTTCTCTGGCTTTCCAAAGAACTGGAGCATGAGCCCGGCGAACCCACTCTTGGCGGCGATCTGGTAGGACATCTCCCGCAGGTTCTCCTGGCCGTGATAGGCCTTGTATGTATGAAGGAGTGCAATGAGGTCCTTGAGCGGATACTTCTTTGAGGCGGAGATCTGAGACATCTTCTTTGGTCCAGTGTAACCCTCGTCCTTCATTGCACGGAGGATCCTCTTGACCTCGTCCGGCCCCTCGGTGTTCTCGATGTACTCGAGGCGCATGAGGAGGGTGCTGCCGTAGACGGACTTACCCGAGATCCTGTCGATGTCCTCCTTTGGTGGTCTTACCTTGGAGGCCTTCTTGCCGGCGTTTCGCTTGCTGTCCTTTTTGGACTCGGACTTCTTGCTCGAACCTTTCTTCGAGCCACCCTTCTTCTTGCCCATATTTGCGAAATGGCGTAATGAGTGTATAATTTTTGCGATGTGTGCGAGAGAAAGCGCTCGAATTACGACACTTTCGCAAATACACGTGCGCCGTTTCGATAGCGACGGTATGGCGCAGAAGTGTCAGGAACTTTCTGATGAGGAAGGAAGTGACGGAAGAAAGTTACTGGATCAGTTTGTTCTACTGAGTGTAAAACTTCCAATTCGGAAAGGAAAAAGGATCA
Organism: Thermoplasmatota archaeon; assembly: GCA_028279585.1. GTDB lineage: Archaea > Thermoplasmatota > Penumbrarchaeia > JANQNL01 > JANQNL01 > JANQNL01. The sequence goes on along the minus strand of JANQNL010000047.1, from coordinate 28,723 downwards.
GCCAACCGAGTGTTTATCGATAAATCTTCTAACTTTGGTAAAAGCATCATATCTATCGAACCTTTTTACAAAGTTTGCATACTGAACATCTGATGTTCTAACACGATCCCTATCTGGGACAACATCCATCAGATGAGATATTACCCTTCCAGGTTGCTTCGGAGCTATGAGATAGCATTTTCCCCTCCCTTCAGCTGTCGTGATCGCTACAAGGTTACCCTTCAGATACATCGCGGGTGAGTGTATCCTACTGCTGACAATAGTGATAGGATGAGGTCTTCCAGAGCCATGCGCTGTGGTTAATCTTAATGTTGTCTCGTCGGTGAAGAATTGGCCAGTAGCTTGAGACTGGCCAAGCATTAGGACAGAGTCAATTTCTTTTAAAGAGATTCTTTGGACACGTCCTCTATAGACCAATGTAAAAGCCTTTTCATCGATCGTACATTGAACATTGAACCACTTCAATATGACAATCGGAAGGATCACTATTGGCAAAATGTGGACCATACAAGATAAGTTCAGTACGAAAAATGTAAGAGAGGGAGATGGATATCCCCGTGAAAATGTCACGAGGTTTAATCCGACCCATATAATAGCGCCTACTACAGCAATCCCAATCAGCCAATACGCATGCTCCCGCCATGGGTTGAACTGGAACGTAAGAACCTCCTTGTCCTTCACTCTCCCTTGCATCAATGAAAAAACTCACGAGGTGAGTATTTAACACTTGCTCGTGAGGTAGGAGTGGGATGGCAAATGCGTCGGATGACGGGCACTCAGACTAGGATGAGTGTGTGGAGAAGGTCTGACCCCAAAGCCCGAAACGGAAAAAGAAAGGTCGTTGGAAGCTCCGCTAACTTAAGCAGCAATAGAGCTTCCAACGATATTTCCCTGTAAGTTTCGTGCTTTGGGGCTTAACCGACCTTCTCCCCACACTCATTACAGAACTTAGCCCCAGGGTTCAGCGGCGCATTGCACTTCGGACACTCCAAAGCCTGCTTCGCACCACACTCAGGACAGAACTTTGTCCCTTCCTTGAGCATCGCATCGCACTTGACGCACTTGACCTCGTTGACAAGCTTGTGACCACAGTTGTCACAGAACTTGGAGCCTGGCTCGTAAGGATCGTTGCACTTTGGACACCTGGGCTTCTGTTCCTGAGGCTGCGCAGCAACCCCGGGCTGTGTCCCCCAGGCATTTGCCTGCTCTGGCTGCATGCCGGACTGGACAGCGCCGGTCATACCGGCCCCCATCCCGAGACCTGCACCAAGACCGACACCCATGGACGCCATCTGACCTGCGCCTCCAGGGTTCTCTGCGGCCTTCTCCATGGCCTGGCCAGCCTGGTACTGCATGTAGTTGACACCCAGTGCCTGCAGCTCGCCGCGCTTGTCCACAGCCTCCTGGATCTTGTCCGGGAGATTGATGTTGAGCCCAGTGATCTTCATTATCTCGATACCATAGCGCTCGGTGTCATCCTTTGCCCTAGCAAGGAGCATCTGCTCCATCTCCTCGAGGTAGGCAGGCATGTCGATGACAGCCATCTGCTTGTCACGCTTCAGCTCGCCCATGACGTCGTTGAGGATCATGACTATCTGGTCGCGGAGCCACTCGATGACCTCGTGGGTCGTGGTGGCACCCTCTGTTCCAACGAACTGGGTGATGAACAGGAGTGGGTCTGTGACCTTGTAGGAGAACTGACCGAACATCCTTATCCTGACCATGCCGAAATCCGTGTCACGGAAGGTGATAGGCTCCTTGGTCCCGAACTTTCCGCGCATCTCTCGCCTGCGGACCCAGTAGATCTCGCCAAGCTGTCTGACACCGGTCCACTCCTGGACCTTATCGGCAAGTCCCAGAGCTGCGATGTTCTGGGTGGTGAGGGCGTAACGTGCTGGCCTGTCGAAGACTCCAAGTGCTTTTCCATCACGGAAGAACACTGCATACTCGTCCTCGCGGACCACGATGTTATCGTTCCATACCACGTTCTTGGGAAGTTTGTAGATGACGTCCTCACCCTTGTTGTCCCACTGGTAGGTGTCGCCACCGACCACTGAGGGGTTGTCACCTTTGAGCTTGTCCATTAGTCCCATTTTTTCACCTCATTACTCCTGGGCCACCGCTGTGACCTTCGATATCCTTGCGTCGAAGACGCGCTCGAACTCCACCATGGAGTCCTTTATGGAATTGATCTTTGGCATGGACTCTCCAGAGCCACGAGCAGCAGCCACAAGCTCGTCGGCCTGGTTCTGCATTTTGGTGACCTCGTCGAACAGGGAGAGGTCATACTCGTAGAGCTTGTTGAGCTCAGGCTCTTCTATCCTGACGTCTCCGGAGATCCATGGGGCATACCCTTGCTGGGCATGCCTTATCTTTTCGGCCATGGTCTGGGACTTGTTGACGATCTCACCGATCCTGTTGAGGGCGTCGAAGTCCATGCCGCGAGCGATCTCCTCCCTTGCTGTCTGGATCTTGTCCACTACCACGTCCATCTTCTTGGCAAGTTCCTGACGCAGTAGATTGTCAGCTGCACGCAAGTCCTCGCAGTTCCTGTATTTTTTGTAACCGGGCAGGAAGGCCTGCATCTTCTTGAGGACTCCCCTGTCCGTTTCAACTGTATCGCGAATGTCTGCCATCTTATCACACAACCCAAAGGTCTGTTGACCTGGTATCCTTTCATGACTATAAGTGAGGGCTATTATTTGAAAGTATAGGGAACAATCAGTCGTAACCGACATAAATTTCATATCCTCAACTAAGCCATACCCCCTTTCGATGATGGTCTATCTCGCATCCCCCCTCGGATTCTCCGAGGCTACCTGGGCATACATGGAACAGCTGGAGCAGGCGATAAAAGGAGCTGGCCATGAGCTCATAAACCCTTTCAGGCTCTTTGGGCCAGAGGTATTCATCAGCATGTCCAAGATGAAGGATGAGACCGGACGCAAGGCCGCACTGGAAAAGCTCAACAAGCAGGTGGCCGGCGTGAACACCGAGTCTATCAAGCAGTGCGAGATAGTCGTGGCCATCCTAGATGGTCCAGATGTTGATTCTGGTACCGCAGCAGAGATCGGCTACGCGTTCGCCCAGGGAAAGAAGATCTACGGCCTTCGTTCGGACATCCGGAACACAGGTGAGAACGAGGCCTGCACCGTCAACCTCCAGCTGGAGTATTTCATCACAGAGAGCGGTGGTGAAGTGGTCCGGTCCCTTGGTGAGCTGATGGACGTGTTGTAAAACAAGGTACCAAAACCTAATTATGCAGCACATTGTTCATTCTGACATACTGGAAGTGTTCACATGGCCGAAGGTCTACACATATTCTATCATGAGGATTATGCAAAGGAGATACAGACCACAGGCCATCCCGAGTCCCCACAGCGTGCCACATCCATAATGGAACGGCTCGAGGTGGAGGGATTGGCTAGTAACGTCATCAAGCCAAAAGCAGCGACGAAAGAGGATATCATGGCCGTCCACACTGACGACCTCGTTGCTACTGTGGCCACGAACTATGAGGGATTCATGGACCCGGACACATACCACAGAGATTACACCTACGAGCTTGCACTGTTAGCTGCTGGGGGGACGATGCAGGGCGTGGAGAAAGCTTACAAGGAGAAGACCCCAACGCTGGTCATCCCCAGGCCTCCTGGCCACCACGCAGGGAAGGACTTCTGCGGGGGCTTCTGTTACTTCAATAACGTCGCGATAGCTGCACAGGATCTATTGGACAACAAGGGTAGAAAGAAGGTGGCTATAGTTGACGTGGACGTTCACCACGGCAATGGTACAGCCGACATCTTCTCTGCCAGAAAGGACGTCCTATACGTCTCCACACACCAGTGGGGGATCTTCCCGGGAACGGGAGCGCTGAAGGATTTCGGCAGGGGACCAGGCGAGGGATACACGGTGAACCTTCCGCTGCTGGGGGGTATGGGGGATGAGGTCTACCATGCTCTGATGGACCAGATAATGCTCCCGGTACTTCGTCAGTACGAACCACAGCACATAATCGTGAGCCTGGGGTTGGACGCGCACTACATGGACCCTCTGGCGACACTGGAGCTGACCACGGATGGGCTCTCGGATGCCTGCATGAAGCTCAAAGGTGTGGCAGACGAGGTATGCGAGTCCAGGATCACGTTCGTGGTTGAGGGGGGATACCACCTACTGGCCATATCGGAGACCACTGCATCGCTTGTGTCCAAGCTTACCGGACAGAAGCTGAAGATCGATCCAAAGTATAACGAAGTGGAAGAGCCAGAGGTCACTGATATGCTGCTTCCCAAGTACATTGAGCAACACTCGAAGTTCTGGAACCTGGAGGGATGATATGGGAAAGAAAAAGGACGGATTGCACATATGTATGGTGTCATCGGAGTTCCCCCCAAAGTGGGGTGGTGTAGGAAATGGCGTCCACTTCCAGTCCAACGTGTTCGCCAAGTGGGGCTACAAGATAGATATCATCACCCGCAAGATGAAGGGTGTCACCAGGCCGAAGCAGCACAAGAACATCACCATCCATGAGGTGGACTGGCTTTACGCCCCGATGTTCTTCACGACCTCGTTTGGAAGGAACTCTGTTAAAAAGATCGTGGAGCTTGGCAACCCTTACGACGTCGTCCACGTCCACTCCAACATGGCCCTGCTCTACAAGAAGCACTACAACCAGATCACTTCCCCGATAGTCTCAACGATGCATGGCACGTGGGTCGGTGAGAGGTCGATGCTTCGGCTTCAGGACATCTCGTTCAACGACATAAAGTCCATCAACGACCTGGCCATCAAGTACGTCTCACCGATCTTCGATAAGTATGAGGATTATGCGCTTTCTTACTCGAACGCTGCCACCTGCGACTCGATCCAAGAGCATAATGCAAACCTCGCAAGACCAGGTGTCAAGAACATCTACGGTAAGGACAGGATCGTCAGGATCCCAGAAGGTGTTGACGTGGACCAGTTCCATCCCCGCAACTTCCAGGACGGCTTCTTCGAGTCCTATGGGGCGAAGAAGAACGACAACACGGTGGTATCGGTCGCAAGGCTGGCAGGCCGTAAACGCGTGGACCTCATGATCAACGCCTGGAAGTATGTGGCCAAGAAGAACAAGCACGCAAAGCTCATGGTGGTGGGGGAAGGGCCGCAGGAGGCAAAGCTCAAGGCAATGGCCAGGGACCTGCACCTGGAAAAGAGCGTGCTGTTCACTGACAAGCTTCCTTTCAAGGAGCTCATGGCTGCCTACGCTTCAGCTGACATCTTCTCCTGGCACTCTGTCTGGGAGGGCCAGGGTCTTGTTATCTCTGAATCCCTAGCATCTGGCACTCCTTGCGTTTCCCCCAGGGTCGGTGGAGCACCAGAGATGATCTCGCACGGAAATGATGGATATGTCCATGAGGTCTTTGACCTGAAGAACCAGGCCAAGTACATCTTGAAGCTTCTCGCAGACGATGACATGAGGGCGGAGTTCTCCAAAACCGGACGGAAAAGGATGGTCAAGGACTGGTCCTGGCAGGTCATTGTGGAGAGGTACGATAAGCTGTACAGGAAAGTTATGAAAGACGAGAAGAAGGTAGTGTGAAAAAGCGAGAGGTCTTCGCTGAACTGCCATATGCGTACGCTCCGACCTCTCGACGCAGCGGATTAGGTCCAGTTCCGTTGGGACCCTAAACCGCGCGCTTTTCATTTTCTTAAACATACAATCTGTTGAAAATGAAAAGAAGAATGGCCCGATGCTTGGCATCATCGGGCCGGCATGGTGGGAACAGGGGGAGCCGAGAAGAGGTTGACTCCCCCCGCAGGGGCATTTTACAAGTAATCGTCCCAGTAGTCCTCGTCATCCTCCTCGATCTTGGTCTGCTTGCCGTTCCCCTCCTCCATCTTCTCGTCTGCAGACACAGAGAAATCAGAGTAGTAGTCGTCCAGCTCCTGCCTATTGCGCACCTGGATGAGCACCATCACAACGACGATGGCCATCACGGCCACGAACAGAAGCACTGCGATGATGGCAAGGAAGACCATGGATGGCTCCCCTCCGTCTGTAGGATCACTTCCACTTCCGCGGGTGGTCTTGACGTCGATTGTGTGCTCGGAGAAGTGCGGGATATAGACGAACAACTGGTATCCGGACTCGCCGATGAGGATGCAGTAGACCGCCTCATCACCGGATGCAGAGATGACCATGGCGAAGTCCCTGAAGGTTATCTCCTCACCATCCATAAGGATCTGGACGTGGTCCACATCCGGGATCTCCAGAAGTGAATCGTCGATGTCCAGCACAACAAGCTTGCCTGTCGGTGAATCAGAGTCGACCACGAACTGGAGGTGCCCTTCAGCCTGATCGGTCAGTGTCACTGTGAACCCGACCTCGGCGTCGATGACCTCGACCTCTGCGCCTGCAGGGGTCTGCTTGACCTCAACATGGCTTCCCACATCGGTGGTGTCCTTGTAGCCGGAATCGTTGCCATGACCGGTCCCATTGTTACCACCGCTGACTCCGATATAGAAGCTGACGTAGGTGGAGCCAGTAGCACCGTCGTTGTCGGTCACAGTGAGCCGGGCCCACTTGTAGCCGGACGACTTGTATGTCTTATTGACGTACATCCCAGAGTATGTGGTCCCACCAACGTTCCAGGTGTAACCGTCGATGTGGCCGTCTGGATCGTAGGACCCAGAAGCGGACAGGAACACGTTGTGGCCATAGACCGATGCTGTGGCTTTGGCCACAGGGTGGGTGTTGTTCGTCCCGGAGCCCGTGTAGACGTAGAGAGTATACCAGGCGGTGGTCGTTAATGCACCATCGGACACGGTGAGCTGAACACTGACATTTCCGGGTGTGTTGAAGGTATAGTTGAATCCATACCCGGAGTAACTGAAGTTATTTCCAGCAGAGTCATACATATGCCAGTAGTAGGTCAGAGCATCTCCGTCAGGATCGTATGTTCCCTGCGGCCAGATGTGAAGCGTGGTTCCTTTGGCCACCGAGTATGTTCCAGACAGGCTCGAGGATACGACAGGGGCCCTGTTCTGTGTGCCACTGCCACCGGAGGTCACATGCACCCATACGGTTGCAGAGTCAGAGGCCCCAGATGTGTCGTACACATATCCCGTACCGCTGTAGTTTCCAGCGTGGTGGAAATACCTGGTCACGGTCTGACCGGTGTAGTTCATTCCATCACTGAAGATCCAGTAGTAGGATAATGCATCTCCGTCATAGTCGTATCCAGAGGCTGTGAAGGTGAAGGTCGTGTTCGTGGTTCCGGAGTAAGGGGTCACGGTCACATTGACAGTAGGTGCATGGTTCACACCACCGCTGCCCCCAACGTACGGTCCAGTGTAGGTTCCAGATCCTGTCGGGGCTGTGACATTGTCATATCCATCGCAGAACTCGAACCTGTAGTTGTGAGTTCCTGCAGGGAGGTATGTTGTGTATCTATACCACTTTCCAACAGAGTAGCTTGAGTTGCTCTGGACCTCGTTCATAGCATGAGCGACGCCATTGATCAGCAGATGCCTTATGGTCGGTGCATGGTTGTCTGCATCGCTGTAATGGACCGAGTATGTGAACTGTGTCTGGTTCGCTGTGCCGTTCAGTGGTGAAACTGAAGGGTGGGAGAGGACCGGAATCGTATTGTTCGTGCCGCTACCGGACACTGTGATGTTCCAGGTGCCAAGTATGACATTATCGTCATTTGACTCTGCCTCGAACCACACTTCCCAATTACCAGAGAGTGGGAACGAGCCCGCATACCAACAGGGAACACCAGTTGAATATGATGTGGATCCCCAGTTCATACTGAAGTTATACATCCAAGCGGTCTGTTCGTGTATCGCGCTCACCCGAACGTAATCTGGTGCATCGTTGTCAAGGTCTTTGTAGGTGACCGTGAAGTTGACTATGTCGTTGACCTTAGGGGTCATATCTGATATCGATGGGTTCGAAAGACCAGGCTTCCGATTACCTAGGGTTGCATAGAACTCACCCTCATAAGTGTTCGATTGTTTTCCATCCGCGCTGATAGCCCAGATGGAATACGTATGGTTGCCAGCTGGGAAGTTTCCTACCAGATCACTTCCGTGGCAATAGATACCAGAAGATGGGTCGGACCCATTGAGATACATGTCATGGGATGCGTAGTCATCTATCTGGAAGGTGACGTTCGCTGGCATGTCATCATCCATATCGATGTAAGTACAATAGAAGTTGAACCTCTCATTATGGTTCCCAGGGTTCGGTGAGACGCTGCAACCCGTGATCACCGGATCGCTCTTGCTCACATTGAGTGAGTGAGAACCACTGCTAGGGAGCCTGACCGTATCGTTCTGACTATTGAACCAGAAGTAGTAGTTATGGTGTCCAGCAGGAAGTTTTCCTGTAAGATTGTATGTCACCCCAACACTTGGGTCCGATCCTGCATGGATGGTCATATTGTGTGCTACATCATTAATGTAAACAAGTGCATAGAATGGCCAATCACCATCCGAGTCCGTGTACTTCACATGGAACGTGATCTGGTCATTGGAGTCCTTTGGATAGGTCGGAAGCACTCCAGGGTTCGTTAGCGTCGGTGCAGCGCGAGTGTCTGCAGCTCCTACTGTGAACGACACTATCGAAAGTGCCGTCAAGATGAACAGGAACGTGAGACAAACCGCCGTGATCTTTGTTGCTCGTGTCATGATATCACCACCATTCGGTGTGTTCGTTGAGCAAACATCGAGGCCGGGAGTATATAAAGCTCAAGTGGACCTACCTTCAAATTATACCAAAATGGTACATTGATACCAATCACGCACGAAAATGTATTTATTGGCAGGTACGATTTTATTTCGACACCATGGGTAGGGACAGAGGAAGACTCAAGCGGGTCACTGTACCAAGACGGATAATGCTGCTTCTTTATGATAATCAAAAGGAAGTGGACAAGTTCGAGGTCCCAGAGCTTGTGACCCAGGCAGGGATATCTGCAGAACTGGACCTCAGACAGAACCACGTCTCCCGAGCCCTTTCAGAGCTTCAGTCCCAGCAGCTTGTGTTCACTCGCACCTCCCACATCAAAGGTAAGGACAGGCGAAAGCAGGTCTACTTCCTTACCCAAAAGGGGGTCACGGATGTCCAGGAACATGTTGAGGAGGTCATGATCAGACTGGTGATGTACCACACGGACGGTGGTGACATCCGAGAGATGAAGGTAGAGAGGGTCTGGGACGACATGACCGAGCGGATCGGCCAGAGACCGACCCCATACCAGTTCTTCACCCAGTACTTCGACGGCAGCGAGGTAACAGTTCCCCAGGAAACGACTGAGGATAACATCACTCGGGTCAACGTCCCCCATCCCATCAAGTTCGTGGGAAGGTCCGAGGAGTTCGAGAGCGCCCTGGAGGCCATGCAGGAGCCCAAGCATACTTTCATCATCGTCAAATCCATCGCGGGGCAGGGAAAGACAGCCTTCCTGACACATCTTGTCTACGCCTTCAGCGACAGACATGTCCACTGGTACCGCGTCAATGAATGGAGCGCCCCGTCGGACATCCTTTCCGAGTGGGCAAGGTTCCTCAAGCAGACCGGCCGGTCCTCGCTTTTCGACCAGCTGGGTAAGGACCCGACCATGGACCTTCAGAGGTCATTGAAGGCATTGTATGCAGATCTTTCCAAGGTCCGGCCGTTGCTTGTATTGGACGACCTTCACCGAGCAGGTCCCGAACTCATCCATATGCTCAAGCAGATGAAGGCACAGTCACAGCTCATGAACAGGACGCTCGTTCTGGTCGCTTCCCGCTCTAAACCAAAGTTCTATGGCACAAAGGACGTCCGCATCGAGAACAAGGTCTTCGAGATGGAGCTCGAAGGTCTGGACTGGGACTCTGCGCAGAAACTTCTCAAGGCCAGGAACGTCCCTGCGAACGAACATCAGCGGGCATTCATGGTAACCAAGGGTCATCCATTGGCCCTGCAACTATACGATCCTTCCATGGCCACAGGTGTCGGCGACCCATCCGTGGAGTTCGAAAGTTTCGTGGGAGAAGAGGTCATCAGGGACCTCACAGGCCCAGAACTTGAAGTTCTAAAGCTAGCCTCGATAGTGAACAGGCCCATCCACGCTGAAGCATTCCTCATAATCCAAGACGTGGACCAGGAGGTGCTCAACGGTCTTGTGGACAGGTCCATCCTCCGAAGGTACAAGGATGGAGCCTACGACGTCCACGACCTAATAGGGTCCTACCTCTCAAAATGGATGAGACCTGACGAGAAACAGAACTACCTCTCCATGGCATGCGACCATTACGCTACCAGGGGCTCGGACGACGAGCTCATCGAGTATATGAGATTACTCGAGGAGGTCGGCAGGAAGGACGAGCTCGTCAGAACCCTTCTGGACAACGGCGAGTACCTGTATTCCCGAGGATACTCACAGGTCGCAGAGCTTGTGGACCAGGTCCGGGAAGAACAGCTTTCGAACATGGACAAGGTCCGCTATCTGGTCCTGAGGTCTGACATCGCTACATCAACTGGTCGCACACCTTCTGCCAAGCACATGCTCGATAGAGCGCTCGGCCTTTGTGACTCGATGTTAGAAAAAGGAAAGAAAGCCGAGCGAGAAAGGGTCGTTCGATACGTCTCCAGGATCTACACAAGGCTTGCAGAACTTTCAAAGAAGCAAGGTAACAAGGACCAGATCACCCAGGCCCATAAGAAGAGCGTGAGGATGAACAGGAAGTACGGCGATGGTCCGGGGTTGGGCAAGGCCTTGAACAATCTGGCAATGGCATACCAGGAACGCAACGAGCTGGACCTGGCCCTTAACACTTTCCTTGAAGCGCTGAAGGTCTTCGAGCAAACCGATGACGAGACAGCGATGGCACTGGTCGAGGTCAACATTGGTGAAGTGTACCTGCTCAAAAGGGACTACGCACACGCCAAGAAGTACCTGAACCGAGCCCGGAACGTCCCATCCAGATACCTTCCAGCAAAGGGGGCCATCTACCACAAGATCGGTCTTGCAAACATGCGAATGGGCAAATGGAGAGCGGCCAGAAGTACACTTGACCAGGCCAAGGAGGCGCTGTCCGAGGGAGGCAATAAACACCTTCAGCTCAAGTGCATCAACGACCTGTTCACATGTGCCTTTGTCCTGGAGGATGAAGCAGAGGGGGCCATATGCATCATGGACGGTGACAAGATCGTCCATGAGATAGGGGACACCGACGCCATCGAAACGACCAAGGGGACCTATTTTCTCAATGTCGTCCGGTTCTCCTCCATATGGGAAAAGGACAACATCAATACAGCACTGGATAGGTTGATGGAGCATATCGATGGTCTAGTACCGAAGCAGGTCCTGGAGTTTGTTGAGACCATCCCCCAAAAGCTGAAAGGACCTGTGGCCAATGAGGTGTACTCTGCTACTATGGACAACCTTGAAAAATATGACGATCTGCATCCCTTTGTCATTGTCGGGATAAAAAGGGCCACGTTCCTGATGGATGCAGGAAGGAAGTCTGAAGCCACCAAGGTCCTCTCAAAGGTCCGACCGGTCGCAAAGAGGATAGGGTTCAAAAAGGCGTTATCGAGGATCGACGAGTTCAAAGCGAAATAGTTACCGTACAAGCCAGGGGTGTACGGACTAACAAATTAACGAAATTCTACGCGCGTGCGTAAACTAGTATACCAAAATGCAAACTTTTAATACACACCCTCATACTACCGAGGCCCCAATGAGGGCCATACACGAACGAAAGTTCAAGGTCGTCCTGTTGGGGGACGGTGGTGTTGGAAAGACAAGCCTTGTGAAACGCTTCGTTTACTCTAATTATGACGAGAAGTATCTCAAGACACTTGGTGTCAATGTCTATAAAAAGGAGTTCGACCAGATACTGGACCACAGAAAGATAAAGATCAATCTCCAGGTCTGGGATGTGATGGGCCAGAAGTACTTCCCAAACGTCATCAAGGAGTCCGTCCGAGACGCTGGTGGAGTGCTACTCGTGTGCGACCTTACGAATCTGGAGTCGCTTACCAACCTCTACAACTGGGTCCAGCTCGTCTACGAGAGCACAGAGAAGGTTACCTTCGGGATCCTTGCAAACAAGTCGGACCTCAACGACCTAGCCTTCGGGATACATGCTGTAAGGGACCTGGCGGATAAGTTCGATGCTCCATATTACATCACCAGTGCAAAGACCGGTGACAATGTGGAGAAGGCCTTCCATAGCATCGGTGTGAACATCTACGATGGGAAGTTCATCAAACCAGTTGACCTGCCTAAAGCCGATGAGGAGCCCCTGGAGATACCAAAGATCATCGTTGCAGAGGATAACATCATCAATGCATTCTGCAACCAGATGGGCGGATACGAGCGGGCTATGCCCATCGTGCGCAAGCAGTTCCAGCAGCTCAACATCGATTTTGAAAAGCCCACCAAGGTTCAGCTTGAGAGGCTTGTTGCAAAGCTCACAGAGCTTGTTTCCTCGATGAAGTCACCTGAGGACTCGAGGAAGATAGGTGTTCAGATGAAAGCTCATCTGCATGGTCTATAAGACCACGGCCCATCATCATTTCGATTTCCCTTATCCAGACTATTCTAATAAGTAACTTCAAAATAGACGGCAGAGTGTTATATTGATGCCGCGAGATGAGGGTTGTAGGCATGGCAGCACAGCCATAGCTTTTCTCTTACTCTCAGCTTCATTTCTCGGCCTACTACTGATTCCAACAACAAGCTCGGCCCCCCAGCCTATGGGGATAGAGGAGCCACCTCTGCTTCCAGAGGCACCTTATGACTCCGATCCTGACGATCCACCGTTCCCTATCGACGAGATAGAGTACGACCCAGGCTCCCCAGACGATTGAACTCTGTTCAGGCCACCATTATTTTATATATGTGTCTCAATCCTAGTTTAGACTACGTGGGGGTATTCATATCCGCAGCAGAAGCGACACCTTACTGATGGTCTTGGTCCTTTTAGCAGCCACATTCATGGGTATGCTGACTGCTACAGGGGATATACAGAACAACTCCCCACCAGCCGACATCACGTCCTCTGTGGCGGACGAATGGTTCGGCCACAACGTCTCCTGTGCTGGAGACTTCAACAACGATGGGTACGACGACCTCATCGTTGGCGCTCCAGGCTACAACACCCTCATGGGGCGAGCATACATTTTCTTCGGTGCTTCGAGCTTCAGCGGTAGCCTTACCCCCTCCAACGCTGACCTCACCATCTCTAGTAATGTCACGGGGTCCATGTTCGGATGGGACGTGGATGGTGCGGGAGATGTGAACGACGACGGCTTCGACGATGTTATAATCGGAGCGCCTGGTATCAACCGGGCATACATCGTCTATGGCAGTGGAACGCTCACAGGGAACCTGGACATCACAACCCACGTTCACTTCCCAGAGCCTGGAGCAGATGCGGGATATCCCGTAGACTTCACATCAGGGCTTTCCACATCAGGTTCGACCTTCGGCTATGGAGCAGGGTCGGATGGATGGGACTGGGACAACAACACCTACGGTGGCACAGATGTCGCAGACCACATGCACAATCACTACAACGGAATTGGAGTTGCAGCTGCAGGTCGACTTGAGACGTACCAGGGATCAGTTCCCGTTGCAATGGGTGGAACCAACCCAGCTGCAAGCGGTTCCATGAGCGGTGCATACGGCATTGATTTCTACATAACCCAACAGATGCTTGATGATCTGACAGCAGGTGGTAGGGCCAAGTTACGCTTCTCGTTCATAGGAGAGGACCCCCAGGGCTTCGAACGCTATATGGACGAAAGGAACTGGGTCAAGGCTAGGATTACGAACTCCACAGGAACATTCTACCTTGGAGAGGACCTGGACACCTATGACGTCCTTGGAGATAACACCAAAGAGTTGTTCTTCTATGACCAAGGGACCTCTGTCCCCCTGATGTTCGGACCGATGGTCTACGAGATAGACATCACACAATACATCGATGGCATTGGTGAGTACTATTTGGACATGGGTGGGAAGATCGTCCAATGCACGACCAACGGTGAGTATTGGGCCTCGATGTTCGATAACCTTGAAGTGTGGGTCGACTACAATGTAACTACATTATTGGCACCGACCGACATCACCTCGGGCAGGTATGGATGGTCTGTGGCAGGCATCGGTGATACTGATAACGATGGCTTCGATGACATCGTTGTTGGTGACCCATTGAGCGTTCATGAGGGTTACACAAATGGCGCGGCGTTCGTCTATTATGGCGATACCGATGTCCATGGATTGAAGAACATCACGATCCCCGGAATGACACTGGACTCCAAGTTCGGCTCCAGCGTGGACGGTGCAGGCGATGTCAATGACGATGGTAGGACAGACATCATCGTCGGAGCACCCGGGTCGGACGAGGCCTTCATCTACTACGGGCCGGGATACCATGCCTGGATCGACACAACAACTACAGACTTCAATCCTGGAACAGGGTCCCACATAGAGATAACCTCTGCAAGCGGTGGCGAGGTCAGGCTTCGGCCGTTCAACAATTCAAAGGCACTATCTGTCTACTATGATGGAACTGAGACCAACATCCCGAACGCCAGGAACTTCACACAGAGCAGTTGGGGACCAGAGACAGACATTATGTCCAAAGGGGCCGATGACCTCAACTGGTTCGTAATTGAGCCCGGGACTGTCAGGAAGAACGAGAAACTGTTCGCAACCCAGGATGACTCCACAGGAGACCTCCTCGTCAGGGTGTTCCAAGCTGGAGACTGGGGAAACCTGTTGGAGGTCACTGGCGCTGTCAACGATGTGAACTTCCAGGGATTCGATGTTGAGTACGAGACAATGTCCGGCGATGGTATGGTCGTCTACATCGACCGGAGTCAGGATAATACCAGACCCAAGTATCGCATCTTCGATGGAAGCTCATGGGGCACTGAGGGCGATGTTGCGGATATGGGAATAGCCGTCGATGTCAACTGGGTAGAGCTTGCACGGCATCCGTTCACAGATGAGATCATGCTTGTCTGCCTCGATGCTGCGAACGACATCCATGCCCAGGTTTGGGATGGAAGTGCATGGGGTAATGTGCAGCAACTTACAGATCAAGCATCGGCCTCTGACCGAAAATGTTTTGATGTCTGCTATGAACAACAGACCGGATACGGTGTAGTCGTATACGGCGGCGGTGCTTCATCTGCGACAATGAACTATCGTAGGTGGATGGGGGATTGGAACGAAGCTGCTGGAACCTTGGACCCAGCCGATGCCGCTGTCAGGTATGTCCAGGTGGCTGCTGACCCTAATTCGGATTTCATCCTTGCAGCGAACCTCGATAACAGTAACGACATTGATGTCCAGGTATGGGATGGCCTGAAATGGGACCCATCGGTCGAAGTGACAGCACTTGCTGTAAGCAATTCACACATCTGCTTCGATGTCGCGTGGTCTGCCCAAGGTGTACATGAAGGATTGGTCGTTTATGGAGAGGTCTCTGATACTCCAAGATACCGCCTGGTGACAGGCACATCCATCGGTGGAGAGTTGGATGCTCTGGACCCTGATGGAGCTACCAATGGAGACCCAGAATGGGTCATCCTACGGTCAGACCCACAGACCAAGGACATCTATCTACACCATCTCGGAGATGATGGCGGAGGCGCGGTGGACATGCTGCGGTCCCAGGTTTGGAACGGAACCTCGTGGGGATGGGCAGCGGTCCTTGCATCGGATTGTCAGCGTCATAACTTCAGGCGCTTCGACATCGCTGTGACCGATGCTTCAGGATACTACGACTCCGAGGTCATTGACACCGGAACATACTCAAGCTGGGGGCCCGTCAGGTGGACCGATAACGTTCCGGATGGATCATGGTTGAGCGTCTGGACAAGGTCTTCGGACGATGCGGTGACCTGGAGCCCATGGGAACGGGTCGAGAAGAACGAGAATCCGATATCACCTTTAGCCAGATACTTCCAGTACCGGGTGGTAATGAACACCACGGATATAGGCAACAGACCATACCTTGCTGATATCACAACTTCAACGATCACACCGGACATTATCCTTACTGGAAGCGCAGGTGAAGCGTTCGGACTCAGTGTGGCAGGTGCAGGGGACAATGATAACGACATGACAGATGACGTCCTGGTAGGAGCACCAGGTAACAATACGAGACAGGGGGTCGCCTATCTGTTCCTGACCACTGATACATCTGGCATCACTCTTACAGCATCATCCGATGCCGATAATATCTACAAAGGAGAGTCCGCAGGAGACCGCTTCGGTCAATCTGTTGCTGGCATCCCGGATGTAACCCTCGACGGTGCTGACGAAGTGTTAGTAGGTGCCCCGGCCGCTGTGACCTCTGGGAAGACTTACATCTTCGCTGGGAACAAAGTAGCTGGAAATGTATCCGCAACCCTGGCGGACGGATCTTGGACCGGAGAGAACACGGGCGATCAGTATGGCCATTCGGTCTCAACTTCCGGTCGGCTTTTAGGTGCAACATCGAACCATGGTCTTGCTGTTGGAGCATCGCTCTACGACGATGCTGTGAACACTGATTCAGGGAAGGTCTACCTCAACCCTGACATATCATCAGAACCTCCAGATCACCTGGAGTATGTCTCTGGAAGCGGTCAGACGGGTGGAGTAGGCACCGTCCTTTCCCAGCCTATCGTCATCAAGGTCGTCAACGAGACAGGAGCTGCGATGGCAGGTGCACAGGTGTCATTCTCGTTCGAGAAGGTCCCGCTCGGCTCGATCGGTCACCAATTCACTGAAAACGGTGCGACCGTGTTCATCAATTCCACAGACAGTAACGGGCAGGCTTTCGCACATGTCAGGCTTGGTAGTCTCATTGGGAAATACTTCATCAACGCCTCTGGCATCGGCCTCCCAGGAGTGACAGGTCCAACGTTCATCAATACCACGAACGTCACCGCCACGGCGGGTGCGTTGTCCTACATCTCGATCACTCCACACTACATCTACCCGAACGCCAAGTGGGCCATCCAAAGTGGAGCATCCATCCCGTACATTGCCATGGGCTATGACATGGCTGGGAACCTCAATGGTTCGTGGATACCAAATTGGGGGACCACTGATGGGATC
Organism: Thermoplasmatota archaeon; assembly: GCA_028279585.1. Classification (GTDB taxonomy): domain Archaea; phylum Thermoplasmatota; class Penumbrarchaeia; order JANQNL01; family JANQNL01; genus JANQNL01. The sequence goes on along the minus strand of JANQNL010000047.1, from coordinate 11,624 downwards.
GGAACTCTGACCCCCACAGGCGGAACGGGCTTGCTCGGATACACAGCGACGTACGCTCCTGGTGTAACCTTGGGATATGACAACGTCACTATCACCGATTCCCTTGCCATTGCTTCGAACACGTCATGTGTCAAGATCCTACCACCGGGATCATTCGGCATAGAGATCGTCTCTGGTAACAACCAGATCGGAACAGTAGGTAGGCAGTTGACCGAGCCATTGGTCGTAAGGGTACTTGGCAACGGTTCATTGCCAGTGGGCCCAGGGATCACAGTGAACTTCACAGTAACATCACAGAGCCTCAATGGTGATGCCGCGTTACCTATCTCAATCTCAATTGATGCTACAACCAACAACGACTCCCTTGCATCGGTCATTCTCCGATTAGACACTATGGCTGGGCAGAACTACGTCAACGCCTCTGTCGCAGCAGGCATCGAGGTGCAGTTCTCAGCGTGGGGTGTGGCCGATGTCCTCAACCACATCGACATCGTTCCACCGGAGATAACTCTCCGTCCTGGCCACGAACAGGTTTTCAACGCTACTGGTCGTGACCTATACAATAATGAGGTACTGCTCACCTCCACAGAATGGGTCACCGACAGCGGCATCATAGTCGACTTCAACGATACATCCGCCAGGTTCAAGGCACAGGGCAATGACAAGATGGGTGGCTACATACGCGCAACCTCTATGGACCTGTCCGCAGAGGCGGTCATCAACATCGTCGAGACAAACTTCCCACCGATCATCAATGGTCATGTGGAGGACGTCGAGATGGAAGAGGATGACCCGCCAACGGCTGTGAACCTGCACTCGTTCGAACTCGATATCGAGGACACGGACCTTGATCTGACCTGGCATCTGGAAGGGTGCAATAAAAGCCTCTACGAGGTCTCTGGTCAATACTCCTCCAACGATATCTTGATCCTCACTCCGGAACACAATGCCTTCGGAAATGACCTTGTCACACTGGTCCTTGAGGATTCAGATGGTGGAAGGGCGACACAACCACTGTGGATCAACGTCACCCCTGTCAATGATGCTCCTGTGTTCGAAAAACCACCTGACCTAGTGGTGCATTACGACGACCCGTACACCTTCGATTATACACCTTACATCTGGGACGTTGAGTCCGAACATATTGATCTGGAGCTTACCGCATCCCCAAGGATCGATGACAAGTATCTCAAGGATAGCCAATATGACTCCGAGGGAATGAAGGTAAATTACAGCTTCCCAGAATCGCTCAATGGTGAGGACCCCATCCTCGTGACCCTCGGTGTGACCGATGGCGAGAAATCTGCATCAACAGTAATATCGATCAAGGTCTCCGACGACAGGGTTCCCAAGGTCATAAAGAAGATACCAGATCAGGAGCTGATAGAGGGGGAGACAAAACTCAATGTCTTTGACCTGGATGATTACTTCATCGATCCTGACGAGGATGCCATTTTCTATTCGTTCGGCGACACTCACGTCAACGTGACCATCCATGAGGACCACTCAGTTGATATTTCCTCGGAGGGAGAATGGACCGGTGTGGACACTATCACGTTCCGAGCCCGCGATCCATTCGGTGCTTTAGCAGAGGACACCATCAAGGTCACAGTAATTCCGGTGAACGACCCGCCGGTCATTTCAGGAGTACCGAACCTCGTGGTGCATTATGATGCTGATTACTCGTTCGACCTTTCATGGTACATCGAAGATGTGGACAATGAGACTGACGAGCTTTCATTGAGGTTCCTAGATGCAACGACATTGTTGGACAGTCCCTATGTGACCACGAACCCGGTCAACCACCTGATGATGACCATGAACTATCCGTTCGCACTTCTGAACACAACACAGAAGCTACGGATCAGTGTCTCTGACGGTATGGATGTGGATTTCCAGGACATCGACGTTAGGGTCTCCGACGACTGGCCACCACAGTTGATAAAACCGATCCCTGACGTGACGTTCTATGAGGATGAGGAGCTGTTCGATTACTTCAACCTCCATGACTTCTTCGTCGACCCTGACGAGGACATCATGTTCTTCTACTCCGGTGTGAAGAACATAGCCATAGATATCGACGAGGATGGGAACGTCAGCTTTGCGACAAAGGTAGAGAACTGGTACGGCCACGAGGACATCGTCCTCGGTTCAAGAGACCCAGAGATGGCTTTAACCGAGGACATCATCAGGGTCACGGTGTTCCCAGTCAACGACGCCCCGGTTCTGGCTCCGATCCCGGACATCAATATGGCCGCGGGAATGGAGAAACTGTCCCTTGAGAAGTACATCTCCGACGTGGACAACCAGATGCACGAGCTCAACATCACGGTCTCATCCAATAACGCCAAGGTCGAGGTCTATGCCAACGGCCTTTACATCATCATCTTCTCTGACGATGCTGTGGAAACTAACATCACAGTGACAGTGACCGATCCCGAAGGGTTGTCATCGTCGCAGAACGTCATGCTCCAGATAGTGAAGACCAATGATGATGACCTGCTCCTGTGTTGGACTGTCATCATCCTTGCGTTCTTATTGCTTCTTATCATGTGGATCATCGTCATCCTGCTCATCATGCGCAGGGTGGGTAACTACAAGGTAGAGATGGCCATGCTCATCTACCGGGACGGCAGACTTCTGTTCCACGTGACGGATCAGCAATCTGCAGAGGTTGACCCGGACATCTTCTCGGCCATGTTCAAGGTTGTCATCGACTTCATAGAAGATACCTTCACAGAGGACGAGGGTAAAGGCAAACAAGAGGTCAAGAAGCTCGAGTTCGGTAAGAAGACCATCATGATCGAAAAGGGCGCGGACACCTACCTTGTCATCCTGGTCAAGGGAAGGGTCGGTACTCGTCTGTCAAAGCAGATGCAAGAAACACAGAGAGAGATCGAGAAGCGCTACTTCCTCTCCGACTGGGATGGTGACGTGGATGCCCTTGCTCACATGGAGGACCACTTCGAGGGCCTTATCAACCAGATACGGGTCGAGAAGACACACTGGTGGAAGGACCTGCTGAAAGGCCGCAAGATGACACCACCTGAGGAGAGGGACGACGAGCCGGATTATGGTCCGGGCGAGTTCATAAGCGGCACCATGGATGTACCAGAGGGATGGGATGACATACCACCTCCTCCAGAGGATGATGATGAGCCAGACCTTCCAGATGATTTCGAGGAAGTCCCTGCGCCGCCAGACGATGAGGATTTCGACGAGCCTGAGCTTCCTCCAGATGATGAACTACCGGAAGAGGAGCCACCTGAGGATCTACCGATAGATGAGGATGATCCATTCGAATCTGACGATTCTTCGGATCTTTCGGGTTCCAGTGAACCTGACGGTTCTCCGAATCTTTCGGATGGTGATCCTCAAGATAGTGACCCTCAAGAAGAGGTCCAGGATGAACCTCAAGAGGAAGAAGAATCGGCGCAGAACGATGAGATGCCTGACGAGGGAGACATGCCCGATCAAGAGGAGGATGTCCCTGCAGAAGATGACCTTGACAAGGTCGCTGAGGATGACCTCGGCATTATGGAAGACGCAGTCCCTGTGATGATGGAGGAGTTCGACGACGACCATCCCCCAATGGACGACGAATGGGGAGATGTGGATGGAGTTCAGCTTGTAGTTCCAGAAGGACCATCCCTTGCAGACGAGGTCCTGGCAGAGGAACGGGCCATTGCGGAGATGGAGAAGAAGGACAAAGAGGCGAAGAAGTCATCGGGCCGCAAAGGAAAAGGCAAGGGAAAAGGCAAGGGCCGCGGTAAGAAGAAGTAAGTACGTATCCTGAATTTGACATTCAAGTTCTATACACGGCTTGTCAATTTCAGGGTGCGCCAAACTTTGAAGCATATTCCATAACTATCAAAGTTGGGCATGCATAGTGCACCAACAAAATTATATTGAAGCGCCCTGTTGGTAATACTGGTCCCGCATGCATTACTTCATGATCTGTCCAGAATGTGGATTCTACAGACGCCTGCGAGCATACGGCCGCAGGGACAGGCATTTCACCTACGAGTGTGACGAATGCGAGTTCGAATGCGTCGTTATGGACTTCGAGGACAGTCCGTGGGATGTTCTTGGATACATGCTGTTCGGAACCTTCATCGTAGGTTTCATCCTCTCGATCCTACTATTCGTTGGATTCAACGAGGTTTATTTCAGCATTCCAAGTCTTATCCTATCGCTCATTGCCTTCGTGCTGTATCTTATCACACGCTACTTGGGCATCAAGGCCGTCAAGGATAAGGTCGAGGAGCTCCTTGCTGAGTATGGTCCTGACTCGAGATTTTGGATCCTGCAGAAGAAGGCCAGGAAGGTCAAGGACAAGGCTTTGTGAGTCGAAGGACCATGTTGTAAAAGTGTAACATAATCGCATACATTCTCACAGTTTTTGCAAGCTGAACGGGAGTTTTGACACATACTTGTTCCTTTTCAGACTTAGAATTACATTATTCTACAATCTAACTCCACGAATTGTTGGATTGTTCAACTCTTACCATTACATGTTAACACAAACAGTTTACTAAAATGGAATTTAGTTAGATAACAGCGAATGTTTATATATCTGGGGACCCATAGGATATTATGGGAGGCAGCTGTGCGATTTGATTATCCTCATCTTCTCAACCTCTCATCCTCTCTAAACATCACCCATTTCTTTTCCGGCTGCCCCCGCACTTTCTGTTCATAGCTTAATGTCTAGACCGTACGCTAGCTATTCAAAAAGTGAAACATATGGTGCAATTTCTGTCCCACAACAGTGAAAATCGAGGTGTGTGGCTACCCCCTCACCTTGTTTGACCAAATTTTTCTGCATTAACGGCGAGATTCCGGGCGAAAGTCTTATATCGCCTGCTACTGATGTTCAATTAGCCATCGGAGATCCCACCCTGCTTTCCTTCGGGAAGGGGTGGGGTTTCCTCACTTTTTCCTTTCATCATTAGCTAGTGTATGCTATGAAAGGAAAGAGTGAGGCGCGCGCGCACTCGTTACTGATCGACGAGTGTGCGCGGCTGCGCCCAGAAGTTTCTGCTCTGACGATAAGCGACGGAAGAAACTTACTGGGCTTGTTTCTCGATGGCGACGTTGAACGTAGTTGATGAGAACTTCTTTATTCGTTTTCAATCGAAATCTCGCTTCATACACCATGGTAGATCTAGAATAGATCAAGCTGAGCGAAGAATGGATAGGCCTTGGAAGAAAAGTCCTTCCCCCAGCTAACCATGCACTAGATTCTAAGCTGGGTGAAGGATTTCTTGCGGTATACGGCCTATCCATTCTTCTTGCTGAGCTTAATGCCCTTGGGCACAACAATACCCAGTATGATCAGCACCGCCCCCACGACCAACCCCAGATACGCAAGCAGCTCCGCCCAAGGCGGCCACTCGAAGATGTTCGAGAAGTACCAAAGCAACGCGAAAAGCACCAAGAACACAGAAGCGACCACAACGATGTACGCCGTCGTCTTTCGGTTATGAGGCCAATCGAACACACCACGCGGATACTTCAAGCTAAAAGCAGCAAGGGCGGCAAAGGCGATAAGCCCGGCGACCAACAGTATCAACATGATGTCCATTTACAGTTTCACTCCCAATCGATCTCTTCCGGTTCCTCATACTCATCAGGGTCTGCAAAATCATGGTCCGGCTCTGGAGAGGCCTTCTTCTTCGCAGCCTTTGGCTTGTCACGCTTTTTGGACTTCGGCCTGTCCATCTTCGGAGCCTTGGGCTTGTCCTTCTTTTTAGAACCAGCAGCCTTCTTCTCACGCACCTTTCCAGGTGAGACGGGACATCCCTTCATCGTAGCGATCTCGTCATCGATGTTGTGCTCGTCCTCCTCGGTGAGCTTCATGGCGAAGGTACCAGCAGAATCAAGGTAGAGCCCAGATGTAGTCGGGCTGACCTTCTGCAGGGCATCCAACAGGTCCTCGGATGTCAGGATGAGCTCCTGACCATAGACCGCTGTGAACTCCCCTGCAAGGCTGTCGAGTGCCGCGAGGTCCGCATCGAACATGGCTGAAGGTACGACAGCACCCTGCCTCTCTACAAGCGCAAGCTTCGCCTCGTCGACGAGACTGCGTAGATCGCGAGCAGAGAACCCTTCGGTCTTAAGAGCAACGAGCATGGTGTCCATCCCAGCAGGTCCCATGGCATCAGCGCAGAGACTCTGCAGGATCTCATTCCTGGCAGCGATGTCTGGAAGACCCATGTGGATGATGCTTGGGAACCTGGTCCGCGTCACGAATGCAGGGTCCACCTTGTCAGGTCTCTGAGATGTAGCTGCATACAGAACGCGGGACTTTCGTGGAACAGTGTCCATCATCGTCAGAAGCTCATCGTAGTTGACGTTATACTTCCTGTCTCCGAGGACCTTGTCGTTGGAGAAGGTCTCGACGTTCTCGAACAGAACGATGGTCGGTTGTTGAGCAACGGCCTTCTTATGGGCCTCCTTCAACCGCCCCATACCCTCGTCAGAGGAAAGCTCCTTCTTCACTTTAGAGCCAGAGAACCTGTGTAGTGGTATCTTGTATTCTACAGAGAGCGCCTCGATGGCCGTTGACTTTCCGTTACCTGGCGGGCCGAACATGAACAGACCGCGCTTGGAGTTTATACCGAGCTTCTGGGAGAGGTCCGGGTTCGTTAGGATCCTGCCAAGCTCCATGAGGAACTCCTTGAGCTTACCAATGCCGCCGAGGTCGGAAAGTTTAACATCACCGAACTTGACGCCACCATCCCTGTCCTTGGACTTACGCTCGTACTCCTGGCGAAGCTCGTCGTACTCCCTGGTCATCTTCTCTGTGAGAGATGGCTTGATGATGGAGATGATGGACTGGAAGTCCGACATCGTGATCTCGGTCTTCTTCTTGGACTTGATGGACCTCCTCATTGCCTGGGCTGCTGCCTCGGAAACAAGGTTGGTCAGGTCTGCACCGGAGTAGCCACCAGTGAGCTCTGCAAGCTTTGCGACGTCAACGTCCTTTGCGATCGGCTTGCCCTTCATGTGGATCTTGAGGATCTCAAGCCTGGACACATGGTCTGGTGGAGGCACGTAGATGATCTTGTCGAACCTACCAGGCCTCATGAGCGCTGGGTCGATGAGCTCGGGTTTGTTGGTAGCACCGATGATGATGATGCCAGAGGCCTCATCCATACCGTCCATCTCGGAAAGCATGATAGAAAGCAGCCTGGGGGTAACGTCGTCTGCAGAGTAGAAGTCCCTGCGCTTTGCGATGGCGTCTATCTCATCAAGGAACAGGATGCAAGGTCTCTTCTCCTTTGCAGCCTGGAACAGGGTGTTAAGCAAGTTCTCGGACTCTCCATACCACTTGGACATGACGTCGGAACACTTCACCCCGATCATCTCGACATCGAGCTCTGAAGCGATAGTTCGCATGAGAAGTGTCTTACCGCAACCAGGTGGACCGAACATGATGATACCACGCGGAGGCTCCACACCATACTGTCTTGCGATGTCAGGCCGCAGAAGAGGTCCGATCATGGTGTTCTTCAGTTCGCTCTTGACCTCGATGAGACCGCCGACCATGTCGAAGCTTGTACGCCTGAAGCTCATCATCTCCGAGATACGGGTTCCGATGTTGACGTTGGTCTCCTTCTTGCCGTAATACTCGGAGTATCCGTCCCGGACAAGTGCCTGGCCGTAGAATACAGCAAGGGTTGCAGGGAACGTCAGAGCGCAAACGATGAAGAGCCACAGGTCGCCCATAAGGTCAAAGCTGTGGTTGAATGCAAGGTAGTACATCAGAGTGGATGGGACCACTACGGACACGAGGGAAATACCCCCGATAGCGAAAGGTGTCCACTTCTCTTCCTTGTATCTTGTCCTGACAAGCCAGATGCCAAGGACCATAAGGCACCAGACTAGGAGGACGATTATCGGAAGCACCGAGGACATGTTCTCTGTAAGAACAGATCCGAGCGCCTCGAGGTTGATGTGCCTGATCGAAGCAACGGCACGGATGAACTCCGTAGGTCCAAAGCTCTTCGGTGCTGCACGACTAAAGGTAATGATGGTCAGGTCCACATGCTGGAACGTAAAGAAGCCGAACCAGTTGAAGGTCCCATTTGTTATCATCAGTGTCAGGAATATTCCAGCGACCACGGTTATCGTCATGGCCAGGAACAACGGGAACAACATCGCAGCCGCGATCGGCACCAGGAATCCGATCCCCAACTGTGCTGTGAACACAGTGAGGAACACCATGTATCCAAAGCGCCAGTCGAACAGCGAGGCGATACAGACACCTAACGCGAATATCATGAACAGCCAACCGAACTCGGGCTTCTGGTAGGCTGTTGAACCTATCACTATGAAGCTCAAGATTATGAGTGAAAGGTATGGGAACTTGTAGGCCACAGCGGCAACGGTGATGGTCAACAGGATGATGAGCCACCATGGGTAGAACGGAGCGAACGTCGCACCAGCAGCTCCCAATAGCAGGAACGCACCTGCTGTGGTGATGCTCTGTTTCCTCTCACCGTCGTCCCAGAACATCTTCTTGAGCTTGGCTATCGGCCCCTTGTCCGTGATGAGGTCGCCTGTGTCCTTCTTCCCCTTGCCCACGATCTTCTCATCAGCGCGCTTTGTCCGTTTGGACTGGAAGTATCTACGGGCGAATATGAACAGAGGTATCATCAGCGATATCAACACCAGCGCGATGATCTCTGCAAGACCAGGGTTGACCTCGTCCTCGAACGGGGTAGAGATGTCCTCGGCCTCGTTGATGTAGAACCAGTACGAGTTGTTCGCAGACGGGTTGGGGACGTAGTACTTCTGCGTCTTGTTCCCTTCCTCTGTGACTATCTCTACATCATAGTAACCAGGATAGAGTATCGTTGGAGTGTAGAACATGCCATTGGTGGTCATCCCAGTCATGGACCAGGTCTCGTTCGAGAAGGTCACCTCTGTGCCCACGTACTGTTGTGTACCATTATCGAAGACGATGACGTAAGCGTTGTAAATGAATACCGTTGGTGGGTACTGAACGGTGTAAGCTATCGGCGGGGACACCATCGCGGTATACAACATATCGTACGCTGTGACCTTGATGGTCACACGGGTCCCGCCAGGATAGACAGGTATCGAGGTTGAATACTCGTACCTGGTCCCATCAACGTCCTCCATGGATATGGTGGAGGTCTGGGTCGCGATGCCTGGGAACTCCACAGAGATCTCCATGTCAGCCCTGAAGACCTGGACGTCAAGGTCCCGAGAAGCGATGGTGACAGTAACGTTCTCGTCCCATCGAGGTTCTGAGGGACCCCATGTGAGGTCCATGTTCTGGGCGAAGTTGGAGTACTTCCAGGTCTGCGTGGCCTGGACCGTGTAGCTGTACTTCTGGGACTCGAGCATTGTATTGCCGTCGGAGACGGTGACCTGGAACTCCACCTCTGTTCCAGCCATATAGCCGTCTATCTGTTGGTAGCGGAAGGTCGAGTTGATCTTGGTCATCTCGTATCCGCCATACCTCTGGCTCTGGTCTGTGGGAAGGGTGTACCAGACATAGAGCACTGCATGGTAGATGGTCTGACCGAGGTACGAATTGACCGTTACGTTGACCGCCTGCATCTCCATAGGATTGGTCGGAGAGTACGTAAGCTGTACATTGGCATCGAATCCTCCACCGGACTGCCATGCTCCCTCGGTGTCTGCTGGCAAGCAGACCATTCCAACAAGGAGCACGCCTAGCATCATGGAGACGCCAATGATCAGTGCCACTATCGGCAAGACCTTCGGCCTCTTTCTCCTCGACACCGTATCCGTCCCTTCCATTCGTTCGCTGTCCCGTTTCATGATAACATCCCATTCCCATTTTCGTTATACGCCTACCGCCACCTTCTGCTTGGCTGTAACCAGCCTCCTCAATCGAACCCGTTCAGCGATACCAAGACCGACGAAACCAGCTATGAGATACTCAACTGGGAAGACCAGAGGAGCTGCTCCTGCAGGTAAGCTCGTTGGTGGTGCCAGAGGCACAAGTGTTGGTGTTGCTGGGGGTGGTGCCAGAACCGGATAGCCTCCAGGTGGGGGAGGCGGTGGTACCGGTGGTGGTGGAGGAGGTGGTGGCGGAGGTACCAGCTGAAATGTAGCTGGTGATAATACCATCACCAGAAGCTGCGGGAAGGGGACCAGGTACTCGTCCCCCCCGGTCTCGTACAGTGCACGAGAGAAGGGGTACGGGTGGAGGTCCAACATCCCGGCCTTGGAGATCGTGACGTTGTAAGATACTGTCCATACCTCGCCGATGTTGAGGCTGGACAGGTTCCATTCAAGGTAAGTATAGTTCTCGTCGAACTTGACGATGGCATCTGGCTCTAAAGTGAACGAGCCATTCACCACATGGACCCATTTTGGCAGAACATCCCTGAACATCGGCTTGTCGTCGTTGATGTTCGGGTCCGACGCTGCAGTGAAGTTCTTGAACTGCCTGGAGATGTCCGAGTAAATGTCCAGCAGGTCCGAGGCGTTCTGTGCGAAGTAATATGAACCGTTGGTCCGAGCGGCTATCCACTTGAGAAGCTCGGAATCATGGTCGTCCCCCAGACCGATGGTGAAGATGGTGATGTTATTGTCCACGGTCTGATTGATAGTATCCATGGTCACATTGTTCTCTGGTGGGTCCGGATATCCATCAGTGAGAAGGATCTGCATCCGCATCTTTGAGGGGACACCGTAGGTGATGAGCTCGTCGTTGGCAAGTGATATCGCGGCTTCCAGGTTCGTTCGTCCCTGGTAACCGATGGTCTCAAGGTCGCTCTGGACCTGGTCGAAGTCAGAGGTCAGATGGTGATCGTTGACAAGGTAAGCCGCTGAAGAGAACGACACCACGGACGCCCGGTCAGGAGCCACCATGGATGAGACGTACTCCTTGCAAGCTTGAACACGCAGGAAGTTCGGGTCCGAGGCGCCCATGGAGTACGAACTGTCCATGACGAAAACGGTATCCTGGGCGTTGAACGAGATTATCGGGTCGCCCATCCCGGTAGCGGTCAGGGTGACGGTCAGCTCATCACGCCCGAGGGTCGTTCCCTCGAGCCAGACCTCATCGGATGAAGCTGTCTTGTTCAGCTGAAGGTACGGGGTCTCGGCACGGACAGATACACGCATGGTCTCCCTTGCTGTGCCTGCGTTCCAGATCCCAGGAAGGACAAGGGCGATGAAGACGAAGAAGATGAGGATGGTCAGCGGTCTAATATCTGGTTTGGGTAGGACCAGTATCGAAGGGGGCCGGGGGCCTCTCTTCGCGCTGAGACCGCCCGCATGGGGACGGTCACTCCCATCAAGCAGTGGATTCACCTCACTCTACGAACTCTTCCTTCGGTGCCTTCTTCTTTCCCTTCTTGCCTTTCTTACCCTTCTTCTTCTTGCCCTTCTTCTTGGGCTTGGGCTCTTCGGCTGCTGGCTCTTCTGCAGCTTCTGCCGTATCGGTCTCTGGTTCGAACTCGATGTCAGCTGCTGCTGCGGTCTCGGTCTCAGGTTCGAGCTCTTCCTCTTGAGGGTAACGTCCCGAAAGGTCAGATGGATCGTCAGATTCATCCAGATCGTCGTCCTCCCACTCGGCCTCGGTGATATCATCATCCTCGGCCTGGGGTTCT
>JANQNL010000036.1 GCA_028279585.1 Thermoplasmatota archaeon | reverse complement strand
GATGCCCCCAGGGTGACAAGCTTCGGCTTGTGCACCTCGATGGCAGCTACAGATCCCTCAGTATCGAGCTTATACGCAGCTTGGTCGAACGGCAAAGGCAGAGCCTTCCTTCCCATGATGTCAGGGATGTAATCCGCCTCGTAGCCGTCATAGCCTCCGTGCATGGCAGGAATGGACATGATGATGTCATCCTTGTCCGTGAGCGAAAGGACCGCCATAAGGCCTGCTACGTGGCCTGAGAGCGATTCTACGACCGCATACTTTGACCCGAACACCTCGCAGCACAGTTCTTTGGTCCTGTCGACCACAGCGTCTGCGAACTTCGCTCCCCTGTATGCGTTCTCGATGAACACTCCATGGACCGTGTCGTTTATGGGTAGGGTGTACCTCGATGCCATGTCGGAGGCGAGGCACTTCCTGACGGCTGGGGAGAGGATGTTCTCTGAAGGTAGGAGGTTGATGGCGTTCGCGGTGCGCCATACGTCATGCTCCTGGACCAATCGCTCTATCTCGGTCATGTACGGTGAATGGGGGCACTGGGATATGAGAGTATTTATTCCAACCCACCCACCAAAACCTCCCCACCCAACTCGCTCTCTGCATCGATGTTTAGATCGGACTATTTTTCAATCTAACATCGATGTCCAGGCGATATCAATCGCCATCGACGGGATATCGCGGAAGGAGCGATAAGTTTACGACAAATTTGTCCAGACGAAGTAAACTTATCGAAGAGCCCCTCCCCCCTCGGCCTGCTCGCTCGTTGATAGTTGAGTAATGCTATCCAGTAAAGGGAAAACATATATTAGCCCGTGTTCGATTGGTGGTTCATATCCCTGGACCAGGAGGAATTTTACATGGAAGAGTTCACTAAGACCAGGTTCATGTCCTTTCCCCGCGAGATAAACGTTGGGCACAAGGTAGTCGACTACATCGGAAGAAGCGTTGAGGACTGTTACCTCGGAGGTACAGCCCTTATCGTTACAGGCCCAAAGACAAAGCACGTAGCTGGGAACAGGGTCTATGACCTGCTCCAGGACGGAGGCTTTGAACCACAGCTTGTGGAGATGGGCGAGTGCAACCAGGAGAACGTCGATACCGTGGAGAACCTGGCCAGGGAGATAAAGGCCAACTTCATGATAGGCGTAGGCGGTGGAGCGAAGATCGAGATCACCAAGATAGCCGCCACCAACACTGGCCTCCCTTACATCAACGTCCCCACAGCAACCCCTCACGATGGCATCTGCTCTCCCAGGGCAGTCCTTCAGAAGGGCGGGGACCATCCATCTATAGCTTCCATCGCTGTGAAGATGCCAATGGGCGTGTTCGCAGATACGGAGATCCTCCAGACCCAGCCTTACAAGACGCACGCTGCAGGATGTGCAGATGTGCTTTCAAACATCACAGCAGTGATGGACTGGGAGCTTGCAAAGAGGCTCCGTAATGTTGATTACTCCACCTCTGCAGCTACACTTTCAAAGCTTTCTGCACAGGTCATGATGGACTATGCAGGCTTCATTAGAAGGAACACCGAGGACAGCATCTGGCTCTCCTCCAAGGCCATCATCGTTTCCGGTATCTGCATCTCCATCGCAGGCTCTTCTGAACCTGCATCCGGCGCAGAACACATGTTCTCACATTCACTTGATATGATAGCACCAGGAAAGGCCCTCCACGGCGAGAAGGCCGGTCTTGGCTCTATCATGATGATGTACCTCCATGGCGGGGACTGGAAAAAGATCAAGGCATCCCTTGAGAAGTTCGGTGCACCTACTACTGCGAAGGAAGCTGGATTCACCAACGAGGAGATAATCAAGGGTCTTGTCAAGGCCGGAAGCATCAGGCCAGGCCGGTTTACCATCTTGGGAACAAATGGCTTGACCGACGAGGCCGCAGCAAACCTTGCTCGAACAACAGGCGTTATCGATTGATCAGTCCTTTGAAAGAAGGACCATCGTGAGGCTTTTGTAATTACCAATAGCGAAGCGCATGTTCTCAGAGTCCATGGCGATAAATGGTGGGCCAGAGACCTTCTTTGAAACACTTGGTAGTCTCTGTTCTGGCCCTGGATCGATCTTCCATCTCTCCAAGACCTTGCCGGTCATTATATTCATGAGCCTTGGGTGGTCGTAGAACGACACAAGGTGATGTTCGTCAATGGGCATGACCCTACCTAGGGGGTATGGGAGGAGTATGGCCGAGATAGCCTTCCCCGTCTCAAGGTCATACGTGACCATCATGACGTTGTCTTTTTCATCCTCAAGAGAACGTGCAGGTGGTTGGACCTCGTTCCCATCTTTGTCCACCACAGTGATATCCGCACCAGGGATCGCGCGAACCTTCACCTCATCCTCTTCCTCTTCGAAAGGTTCTGGAACACCTTTTTCAGGCCGCTGCAGTTCCACTCCATCAGCCTTCAGGGCCTCGATGAGGTCTTCGTCCTCATCCGGTTCATCATCGTTGTCTAACCAATACTCTACCACCAAATGCTTTGGACCGCAGATGGTGGCCCCCATTGCCTCCCAACCGAACACCCAGTTCTCGAGGAACCCGAGTCCTCGCTCGTTCAGGTGGTCCGGATCATTTAAGGCCTTTTCCACATCGAAGGCCTGAACGATGTTCCACGGATGCCAGACCCAGCCGTTCTCGGCGATGAACCTGCCATCAGAACTTGAGGAGAGCCTGGTGTGGAATACGTCCGAACCTTCCTCCTTGCGCTCTGTCAGACGCCTGCCATCCTTTGCAAGCTCTATCTCCAGAGTGCAGTAATCATTGGGACAATGGACTATCGCGATCTCACCTGCTAGGCCCTCTCCAGCACTCTCTGGGAGTCTGAACAGGTGGATAGGATAATGATAGTCCATAGCGTGATAGAAGCTCCTGTTGAGCTCTCGGACTATCTTGTGCTCTATGAGGTCGAGGAGCAATCCCTTGGTCCCAAACTTCGTGTAGAGGACCGCATACCTGTCGAAGCTTGTGACGGAGTCGAACCGATAGGCATAGTTCGTCCCCACATTCGGCTCATGGACATTACCCTCAATATCGTATGAGACACCAATATCCAGAAGGTCCACTAACCTGTCTCCTGCCCAGCACAGCGAACTGATATGCTTCGCCTCGATCTCGATGGTCTTTGAAGTGAACATCAATGCTCACATGCAAGGACCTGTATGAAAAGGTTTCCCGTTCATGTCCCCGACGAATTCGAGCCCTTGGTCCTGACAAGCTTGTAGAAAAAGACCATCATCGCGATGATCATGCACAGCTGGATAAGGTCCCCGATGAGCAGACCCCAGATGCCGTCCACGACGTAGTTGGTCAGGAACACGAAGTTGATGGTGGAATGGATAACAATGGCCATTAGTAAAGTGCCCAAGGCCATCAATGACGTCAGTGAGCCCTTCACAGAGTCGGTATTGGGCCTTGTGAAGATCATACCGCTGCAGGCAATACCGGACATCACAGCATGCACGGAGACCCCTAGGATGACCCGCCAGTAGAGCATATCGAACGTGAGGAGGTCCCAGCCCTCGCTGTATAGCTCCACAACGTGCGCAAAGATGTAGGTGAAGCTTTCGAACAGGCCAAAGACCGCGCCCACGCAGACTCCCGCGATGATGGGGTGGATAGGAAGGACCTTGTTCCCGTTCTTCTTCTGGAGGATCCACAGTAGTGCGAGCGGGGGAATGGCGCACAGGAACTTGCTGGTCTCCTCTGCAGGGCCAGCTATCACCACCATGATGCCTTCCAGGAGGACATCCGACATCGCGTAGCTTCTCTCAAAGAGAAGGATGAGACCGAAGAATATGAGCTCGATGGTGAGTCCGATGATTATCGACATGAACCCGAAAACGAAGCACAGGAACCCAAAGGTTCCCCCAACGACGACCCTGTTGAGAGTGGTCTGGTCCTTCCAGTAGATGTCCTTGAGGGCTTCCTTGACCTCTGGAACGAACTTGAGGAAGATAGCGGACCATACAGCGGTCGATATCACCGGAAGGGTCAGTGCCAGAATGAGTCCCAAAAGCACTGAACCAACAGAGTACTCCATGCTCGTAGAGACTACTACTTCGATATTAAGATTGGCGTTCTTGCCTGTGTGTTAACGGTAGTTCAACTCAAGTAAAATTTAGTAGCCAGAGGGTGTGGCCAAGCTCAAATTTACGAAACCTTAATAACCTCACCTGATGATTATTGGCTTTGATAATATGAGCATGGAAGACCTCTCAAACCTCGAGATCAGGCTTTATGAGTACATAAAGAACAATGATTTCGAGTCCAATGCCTGGTCCTCTACGGACGCAGCTACAAAGCTTGGCTGCTCCGAGGATGAGATCTACGAGGGTCTTGCAAATCTTTCCAAGTTCATCAAGGATAAGATATGGATCCACTACGACAATGGTGCGTTGCGTATCTCTGCTGAGTAGGCTTTGTTCTCGGTCGTATCTCTGCTTACCTTAGCTTTAGCTCCCACCCACCAGCCATCCCCACCCAGTGCTCGCTGTGGCGTGCCCGCGCCACTCCCCCGCGGGCCTGCTCGCTCGCATTTGCTTACTGAAGTTAAGTTCGGAATCCGATGTGCGCCTGTGTCTTGGACAGATAGATAGACTTGGCCGCAATGTCCGCGCACGAGTCCACCATCCTCTGGCTCGACTGCACGATACCATACAGATAGTAGCTTGCCTTGACCTTCTGCACCGTCATATCCCCCTTCTTCCCCTCCTTCTCATCATCCAACCTGTCCGCCAGATGGTCGATGAGCTCGTTGCGGTACCGGTCCTCCTTCTTGAGGGCCATCCTGCGGTCCCACAGGAGCGTGTAGGAGATGACGTTGCCCTCTTCTTCCAATGTCTGGGACAGTGAGGTCATCGTGCGCTCGGTGAACTCCAGGGCCTTGATGACCTGGGACTTCCAGATGAGCTTGAAGATATCCTCTCCGGTCATCTCGGAGATAACGTCCTTTGCCTCGATGGTCTCGACCAAGGCCATGGTCTGGTCCACCAGGGAGTATATCTCATCATGGAGCTGCTCGCACGAGGAGATCCAAAGGAAGTAACCGATGGGCTCGACCCTGGGAAGGTCCCAAGCGATGTTTATGGCATCAGTACAGATCCTGTCCATCTCCACCTCGTTGTTGTTGATGCCGTACCTGGCCTCCTCGATCATCCGCTTGGCACCCTTGGTCCCATCCTTTTCTATCTCCTCGGACAATGCCTTGAGAAGCTCCAGGGACTCCATGACCTTGTCATGGGCCATCTGACTGGCGGCGCGCATGGTATGACGCGGGAACACGAACGTGCAGGTCACCCCTTCCATGGACGTCGAGAAAGAGAACCCAAGCTCGCCCCGCAAGACCTCCAGGTCCTCACGCAGGGCCACATAGAGCTTCTTATCCTCTGGCTTCGGGATGAAGATACGCACGTACCTATCGATGAGAGAGCATGCTATGAGCGATTCCTTGAGCTCCTCAAGAAGCGGCTCCATCGACGCCCCCTTCTTCATTCTCTCGTTATGATAGTTCGGAATATCAGCAGCTATATCCAGTTCGGTCTGGATGTAGCTCTGCTGGCGAAGTTCCTCCTCGGCCAGGTCTCCCCTGGTCACCACGAAGGACCTTCTGTTGATCGGTATGAAGTCCACAGACGGCATGGTCCAGTCGAACGTCCGTCTGTAAATGACCGGTATGGTCAGCGTAGACCTGTCATTTCCCTTGAGGTCCAGCCTCTTGAGCATGAGTGCTTTTCCAACATCAGGTTTTACAGGCCTCTTTCCGCGTTTCCTCTCCTTAGCGGGCATAATATCACCAAAAGCGGATGTACGCTCCTATTACTTATAATATTCACAACGCGACTTATTCCAAAGTACTCGAGACTATGAGCAAATCTAATAAAAACACATTTTATGGCTATAAACATATATTATAATGCGAATTTTGATATACTCCCGGCCCAATATATACATTGTCGCTTGGGTCGGGAACCCCGATCCTCTCGAACAATAAGGATGTGATACATGAAACGGTAACAAGACGTGACAACCCCAAGCCCCCTTCGGGGGGACATCTGCCAATGCCCGCGGGCCTGTTCCCCACGCCGACCAGCCTGCCACCACATGATACCCACCACCACCTATCATTCAATGGCCCGCGGCAAAGGCACACTTGTGCGAAAGGAACAGACCTCTGGCAAACACTTTTGCACAAGCCTCGCAAAATCCCATCTGATCACTTACAAATTCACGATCAACCAATATCGCCAGGAGGGACAGTTCCTGGATCCTGAATTTGACATTTCAAGTACAGAAAAAAGCATGTCAACTTCAGGGTACGCCTAACTTTGTGTTCATTTAGTGTGAATGTGGCAAAGTTGGGCTGGATCTCTGATGGGTGAGATCTGAGAGGAACACGAATTCTAGGGGCAGGGTTTCCCCCTGCCCAATCTTATGAAAAAGGAACAATGTACTGCACAGGAAAAAATGGCAAGTGGTTTTTTATGGACTTGATTCCCGCTCTCATTTCTCCCCCTTGATCTCGTCCTTCAACCTCAAGAACGTCTCCTCGCCGATCTCCCCACTGGCAAGTTTCTTCACCAGAACATACAACATCTCCTGGTACAGCTTCTCCTTTGTGATGTACTCATATCCAGGTCCATTCTTGGTTTCCACAAGCCATACAAGCTTCAGCGTCTTGAGCTTTCTTATCGCTGCCTTGACCTTTTTCCGATCCAGGTTCGAAAGGTTCACAAGTTCCTTCTTTGTGATGCCTGGATAGTTCTTTATAAGGTCCAGGACCCTTCTTTGTTCAGATGTGATATCCGGGTCAGAAGAACACACCCTGGTCTTTTCTCCCAGCAGGTCCTTGGAGTAATATCGAAGTCTTCCGCTCTCTTTCTTCGTGTAGGCCTTGTCCGTTCTAATAAGAGATCGTAGATGATAACGCATAGTGGATTCGTCGAGATCGAAGATTCGGCGAAGTACGCTTCTTGTAACGCCGGGATGCTCGAGGATGTAGTTGTAGAGCATCCTTCTGGTCCTGTGCTCTAAAACTCCTTCACCATTCATTAACAGACCTTCAGGTTCTCATCCTTGTGTCTTTATTGGTGTGATCGTAATATATCCTTTGCCTGCTCGTATACGTCCTCGGATATCTCCCCTGAGATGTACCTGTCTTTGAGTTCGTCCCTTACCTGATGAACACTCTCCTTTGCGCTCGGTCTTTCGAACTTTTGGGCCTCATCTTTGATATTATTGAAGCGAACATCGCCTTTTTGATCCGAGCGGTTCAAAGAACTCCTCGCTGTGAGTTTTCTCGTATGGCCTTTGTCTATCCTATAACCCGCATGCAGGGTCTTTAATTCGCTCGCTCGACCTGATGGCATGAGCTTGCTCGATCCGCCGACATTTCCTTTGTACTCTATCACTCCATCCTCTGGGATATATGTACGGTCATCGTGGTGCTGGACATCGCTACGTTTTCTGGACCGGTACACGCTGAACACGGCCATGATGATGACGATCAGCAGAAGGCCGAGCAGTGCCAAGACGACAACCCAACTCGTGCCCATGGGAGATGTTCCGTCAGGATCGTTTTGAGCTTCGCCTTGCACCGACACGACGATCACGGTCTCTGCAGATGAACCACTCTCATCGGTCACCCTTATCGGGATCGAATGATCACCTTCTGATAGCTCTAATTCGATATCCGAGACCATCGCATAGTTCCATCTACCGTCGTAGAAATAGGAGTATGTGAGGTTACCAGTATCCTCTCCAGACCCTGCTCCTGCATCGATATGGATCGTCACGGTCCCATTGACCTCCTCGTAGGAGACCGATCTAATAATAAGAGCATCTTCTTCGGATCCATTGTCTAGGGGTGGCCGAGAGAACACTTGTGGGGTCATATCGAAGGTTCCGTTGTGGCCCTTGATGGAATACGGAAGGTCCACTATCAGGTCCTTATCCTCATCAGGTGTTTGCCAATCGCTCCAATAGTTACCTCTGTCGGATAGGCTCCATGTATTATTTCCATCACCGTCGTAGGCTTGGCATGATCCGTTCAGGTTGTTGTACAAGAACCGATTATCTACGATAGTATTCCCCTTGGCTCCGTTATTGTAGAATGTTATGTCGAACTCATAATCATAAGATATCGTTAGACCGTATAATTCGTTCTCCTCGATCGAGTTATTATTGATACTGTTGTTGAAACTGTCCTTGAGAGACAGACCTATCTTGTTCCAATACATCGTATTGTGCTCGATCCTCGAATAGCCTACATTCGACAGATACATACCATACTGGCCGTTGTCTGAGCAATTGTTCTCATAGATGTGATTGGCCTTGTGACCTACGAAGTTGTCCTCATTGACGGTCTCTCCCTGATAATCGACACCTATCATGTCGCCAATGGAAATACCGGAATGTGTATTGAAAATGGCTCTGTTATGATGTACCTCATTGTAGCTCGAGAACAGGTCGATAACGATCCCGCTACCTCCTCCGATCCTGACCACCTCGTTTCGTCGTATGTCGGATCCATGTGTATCGCATAAGGTCAACCCTCCCCTCCACGTATCGTATATGTAATTATACGCCACAGTACAGTTCTTGACTGAATATAGAAGAAGGAGGTTGTTCGGTCCGTATCCCAGATCGTTCTTTTCTATGGTACAGATGTTCGAATCCTTCACATAGATCCCCGAAGTATTATTGAGAGTACAATTTGAGATGGTGATATCATTACATCCCTTCAATATGATCGAGGCCGTTGTACTATTGGAAAATGACCTGTTCGATATCGAAGTGTCCGAACTGTTTACCAGTATGATCTGACCGAGATCATCTGGGATGGATGGACCGGGAACGCTGTCAAGATATACAATCGCTCTGCCATTCAATGTATTATCCTCGACGGTGTGGCCTTGCCAGTATTGGATGTTATCTTCTAGAAGGATATTGATCCCCCCTCCAATGAACTCGTTATCAACGATGGTGGTATTCGTCGACCTGTCCATATCGACCACGGTTCTTTGGAGATAATTCGCTTCTAGATGATTGTCGTACATAGCTGTTGATGAAGTATCATGGATGGCTATGCATCGGCCAGCAATGATATTATTTTCCGAAATGACAGTGCGGTCCGCACCATCTGTTATGTACACTCCCGTGTTAGGGTCCGACATGTTATTGAACGTGATCTCGGTCTCGTTCGAAAGCTGACCCACAGAGATCCCGATGTTCATTCCGTGCGGTTGCCCGTTCATGAAAGTATTGTTTCGAACAGCTGTCCAATGAGAGCTGGAGCGTATCTGAACACACCGTCTCATTATTCCTGTGAAATATGTATTGAAGATATCATTGCCATCTGACCTTTCCTGTATCAGGACCCCGACGTCACACTTTGTCAACATGGAGTCGAACAGATAGTTCCGGTCACTATCCTCTTCCATGATGATACAATGGTTATCATGGCCTTCATCGTCCGGTGCAGAGATGTATATGTCATGTATCGTGTTATTATCCGCATTCACAAGTCGTATCCCGCATTGCTCCTTGTAGAATCCGCTGGAAACCGTTGTAAGATTGCAGTCGAACACCGTGTTATCATCGGACGTTATCAGGATCCCGTTGTTCTCAGAGGCAGTATGGCCGATGATGATGTGGAAGTTGGATATCGTACAACCTTCGGCATTTACTTCGATAGTGTTCCCACCTGACCAGTTAACTGTGCAATTATCGATCCCACTCCCTGTAAGTGTGATCTGTTTGTCTATGACCAGCTCTTCTGGATACTCTCCTGGTCCAACCAGAATGGTATCTCCGTTCGAGGCATGATCTATTGCATCCTGAATGCTTGTGAAGGTTTGGCCTTGACCCACAGTATACGTGGCGCGTGAAGATGAGAGACCGGATGCCTCTGTTCGGGGGATCAATGCAAATAAGGTCCCGATCAATAGCAATAACGCCAGGAGGGTCACGGCGAGCTTTTCGGGATGATAGGAGAGTGCGTTCATGTGATACCTAGTAGACGACATCCGGATCGTTCTCGATATCGCATTGAGGCGATACCCATTTTCTGACATACGTTCGGTTCCGGACTGGCTCCGGATCTCTATTAATGGTTTGTGGTCCATCATTTACCCCCCTTCTTCTTTTCATCTTTGCTCGCTCTAGGTCTTTTATCCCTTGAACGAAACAGAATACCAAATACCAGCGATTGGATCGAAAAACAACTGACGATGACGCAGCAAATCAATATCATTGAGGGAAGTTCATCGTCTGTGTCCTTCGGGCCATCTCCAGTGTCGTGATCCCATTGGTTGATCACCTGGACTGAAATATTGGTTGAACCGTTATCATCGGTTGGATCATCGTGTGCCAGGCTGTAATTGACATACTGATGGACGATCGAGGAACTTGTACCATTCATATTCGAATGCGTTGATACCGATGTCACCTCTGCTGCACTGACCATCATCGATCCGCTTGTATTATTAACAAGTGTACACCTGACAATTATCGTTGTGTTCAAGTGATCCGATCCTCCACGACCGTCGGACAATGTGATGTTCAGAAATGACCGACCAATATCCACCTGCTTCGCTATCCCATAGACGATGCCAAGGTCCTCGTCGAAGTTGATGAACGATGCGTTGGTCTCTATATCCCATCTTAACTGGTCCCCGGTAGGATCGATATCTGTCACTTGGAAACAATAGCAACATAATTGCTCCCTTCTGAACTCAATGGATGCAGGTCGGACAAGGAACCTCGGTGGGTCGTTCTTGTCCTCCACTACAATTGTATACGTCGCCGAGCCGACCGAAATTCCTCCTTGGACCATCTCAACTTGGATCGTGTGTTCGCCAACATCAGAGTTGTTAGGTCTTCCAGATACGGTCAATGATATCGGATCGAAGCTGATGAAGTCGGCATTTGTGATGAAGCTGATCTCGATATCCTTATGACCGTTCAACTCAACACATTTGAACAACAAGATCTCATCTTGGATGATCTGGCGATGGTATGGTCCGATAAACACCGGCGGATATTCTGTAGCATTGCTCGTGTCATTGACACAAAACCTGATGAAAAGCCCGCCTCTGGCTCCAAGCTCCTCATTGATGATAGTTGATTTACCGACCTCATACGTCCTGTGTGATAACGATCCATTGGTAGCATCCGTGAACACGTCTGCAATATAACTCTGACCGTTTTGTAAGAAATCACAGGATACCGATATCGATCGCTCATCAGGTCCATTGATGGACCCGAGATAGAACGTTGATCCAGATGTTCTTAGTACCGTTACATATCCTCCTATCTCACAATCAAGGTACGCCGTACTATCCCACACCGTGGGAAGGGCCTTCCAAGCATCAAGTCCAGAATCTCCCTCTACCTTCTGGGGATTCTGATACCAGAATAGAAATGCCAGGGGGCTGAACACGATCAGTGGCATTGCAAGTTGATGTGTCTTCGTCGTTGCACCGTTCATAACATAGAACCGATGAGCCTTATCAATTGGTCCGCACAATCCTCTAGTGAACGGCAGGATGCAGTTCTGTTCAGCCTTTACTGGGTGTTCATCGCATTGCACACCCTCTATGGTCATCAGATTCGGATAAGTGCGTTCATACCCTGATGGCCTATAATTGTCGTGGACATCTATGACGAGCTTGTGTTTTGCTGCCAAGGCTACAGCCTTATGGATGAAGTTGATGCCATCCTGTGTCCGTCCGTCCATGAACCCCATTTTGACGCCGGCAAGACCCCATTGCTGGTAAAGCGGGAACAACTTGTCTATCTTACCTACCAATGCGACCCTGTTGACGTATACGATCACTCCCACTCCCTTCTCTTTTCCATATTCGATTATCCTGGTCAGGTTGAGGCCGTCAACAGCAACCTTGGTCGCATCCTTAGTACTCCATTCTTTACCATACCATCCGGCATCGAGTTCCACGTAAGCCAGTCCCTGCTCTGCCGCGAAATCAATGCATGCTAATGAATTAGAGGTCTTCAACTGGCAGTCCCGAATGGTGGAACCTGGCCGTATCCAACTAGTGTTCCCTATGGCTGAAGGTTCGTTCAGAAAGTGGACCATGTGGCTTGCATCGATCAGGTCTGTAGGTGAATCAGCGATGAGGATCGTTCTCCAAGGAGTCTTATGTGTCCCAGATAGAACGACCTTTGAAGCAAGAACGGATCGCAGTTCGTTCGGCGCATTGGAAGTCAGATACATCCTGGGATAATCATGGACTGCAGCCTCAGTTATGCTCACGAGTCCATTGTCCTGAAGGTCGATCGTAAGAGGGTTCTCACACTTTCCAGTGATCGAGCTTATCTTCTGAAGAACATAATCTGCTTCGGTTCCATATTGTCTGTAACCCTGGTGATCGTCCAAGAACCTGAATCGTGTATCTTCAGCCGTGATCGTAGCTCCATTGGTCCCTGGTTGTTGCGGCAGGATATATCTGAAGGCAACTCCCTGGTCGGTAACCCTCACTTCGATCTCCAGCTCGATGAATGTGTATGGATCTATGAACGAAACGGTAAGTGCGTTGTAAACGTCATGATAGGTTGAGACGGGTCCGAATGTCCATTCCTCGACCTCATCGTGGCTGGAGTATGAGCAGCCGATGTGCGTGAGGTTCATCCCAATATTACCCGGATCCAGCTGGAGCCCAAGATATGATGCTTGGATGATGTGGGTGCCGTTGGATAGGAGATCATAGGCTAGGTGGGTCGTTGTAGTGTTATGCTCTGCTAGACGTAACTC
Organism: Thermoplasmatota archaeon; assembly: GCA_028279585.1. Lineage (GTDB taxonomy): Archaea > Thermoplasmatota > Penumbrarchaeia > JANQNL01 > JANQNL01 > JANQNL01. The sequence continues at coordinate 17,680 of JANQNL010000036.1, read as the reverse complement.
GAACTCGATCTGGCCATTTGGTGAGGATATGGACCAGTACTGTGAAGTAGTGCAGTACATCACTGATGTGTCCGAGGTTCCAAATCCCCCGATGCAGCTTGTGAAAAGGATCGACAGTATAGTCGCGATAATGATGAGGGTTGATACAATGGTCCTTCTCGAGGATGATGATTTCATCCGATCACCAATTGAAGATGGTAATGTGGATAGTTGTTGTTTGAGACGGGTGAATTGTTCCGATCTGGCCTTACAATATTATTTATCTCTTCTGCAGGAGATGGCTTTGCACTTAAACGATTCTTGCACTTTTATTTGGGTTCTTGCACCTAAACTAAGTTGTCGTAGTTCTTCGTGTTAGCGTGTTGGGTGCCGCAATATTGTGATGAAATCCTGTTATCAACGGTAAGTGCTATATCTCGGCGGCTGTATAGTATGAATAAATCCGCGGGCGGGGTTCTTACCCCCAATCTCCGAGTTGACGGCCCGGTATCTTTTCCTTAGACGACCCGCGGGTTATGACAGCAGCCGTCTTCGGCTGCACTATTAGTAAAGTAGTGGTAGATATATATCCATTTCAAGATTCTGTTTCCATCGTCGATTGTTGTGAAAACCAATGTTATTTGGACTCAATTAACTACGACCAATGTCGGATTCCAACAGTAATTATTTGACTAGTGTTGTTTAACAACAGTACTATTGGATTTTGACAAGTATAATTGCTACATACAGTTGTTCAATTCTGATAACCAATGCCAAAACGTATAGACAATTCAAATCAAGTCGGTAATCGTGTCAAATCATTAATGGAGACACTTATGTGGTGTGAACCAACTGACATCATCGAGCTGCAGGACTGTCTCGACAAGTTCGTTGATTGGTACAACAATGTCCGTGAACATTCTGCTTTGGACTATGATCTACCGGAGGTGAGACACTATGCAAAAACGTAAGGATATATATGGTCGGAATTTGTTATCATATTTCATTGAACCTCGCACAATATAGATCACAGTTTCCTTATCCACCGTGATCTTCCAATTCTCAATAATGTAAGGATCATCCTTTGTACCTATTTCGGATGATACGCCGTTGAGGATATTGAATCCTAAATTATTACTAATGACGATCGGACCGTGAGATTGAAGCGCGTTCTCATCTGATAGATCGGCATTTGTTACAGGTACGAGTTGTACGATGCTCATGATCGAGAAGATGATGATGATCGTGATCATCATTGACGTTTGTCGTTTCATGATATCACCATTGCTAGATTTCCTATAGACACACATCTATCGGCAGTGTATATCCGATTTCTATCAATGATGAGTGAACTTGCTGGCCATGTGATGATATTAAAGCTTTGAGACAAATGGACGATCATATGGAGACTCGATAAAAAGCCTATACAACAAATCTAATATCATCACGAACACTATACATCCACGGAGCCCTCCGTGAATTGCTCGAGGTCTCAATGAGATGTGCATCCTCGCGATTTGAGACCTTTTCCAGGGCTCCACAAATTCAGATTGATGAGTTCTTCATTTATGTTGGTTGGACTTGTAAGTATGATGAAAAATAACTTCCTATTGTAGCTCTGATGATAATGTGGTCCGCGTATGATCAATCAAGAAAATCGAGGTCATCCGGCTCATCCAGCTAGTTTTCAGGGACATCATCTCCGATATCTTGCTCATCTTTTCATATGGCATCCCCACGATGATAACTATTCAAAGTATCCACCTCCAATAGTGCTACCTAGTATCTACAAATCTAGTTGCACTCCATGGCTAACTGAGCTTTGCATCAAGAGTGCGACAGTATCGATTTGACTTATTACTCCCTTGGAAATTTCCAGAAATGGAAGGGTGGGTTTTGCATCTCAGGACCAACAATATCCGAAATATTAGACCTAGCGTCAGAAGGTGAACTGAAAGCACAATCGATGTACGAGACCTTGATGAGCAAGTGTGTTGATGTTCCTGGTTCGTACGATCTGTGGGAAAGTATGTCCCATGATGAGGCCAATCACGCACAGATGCTATTGTTCCTCAAGGAATCATTGCCAAAGGATACCTTGATGAGTCCGGCAGGTGAGGACCTATGTCGTCTAGCGATCACAGTTAGAGATATGGGTCTGGCCAAATATAAGCCCAGGAATGCAAGAGAGGCGCTGGAGATCGCTCATGAGATCGAGAGCAGGGAGATCAAATTCATTTTTCAGCTTATAACTGAGAAGTTCATTCATAACGATGTTCGGAGGAAAATGGTGACCTCGCAAATTAAAGAACATCAGCAGAAGCTTATTATCTTCAAAGAAAAATGGCTGTCTGATCGTAAACTTCTATTTCAGCAATTTTTGATAAAAGATTTAAATATTATCAATTAGCCAGACTTCAGATGTCCTTGGACAGAATTGGTATTTATAGATACTTCCATCTTGCATCATCTGCTTGAAAGTGGAGGTATTGAATTGAGATGGAAAATAAGCCTGATCATCGCCTTGACCCTATTGACAACTTCTGTCTTTGCTATTGTGTCCTGTGGTCATATAGAACAGGTCCGCGCGGAGTCTTTGGATGTTGGTTCTGGTTATACTTACTCGACGATCAATAGCGCTATCGACAACGCTAGTGCAGGCGATACCATAAGGATCCATGGAGGGACGTACAACGAGAATCTTGTCATTGATAAGCAATTATATCTCATCGGTGATGGAGTCGACTCAACCTTCATCAACGGTTCATGGCAAGGGTCGACAATAATCGTCAAGGCCGATGACACCCTAATAATGAGGTTGAATATCACCGGTGGAGCTTCAGGATTGCTCGACATCCCTGAATATCCTATAGACCACAATCCGGGCAAAGCAGGGATCCAGGTAGATGATGTTCAAAGACACGCGGGGATAGTGATCTTTGCGGATGATTGTTCTATCGACGAGTGTAATGTTACAACGAACAACGCTACAGGCATTCTTGTAGTGAATTCAGATAACTGTTGGATAACCAACAGCTCGATCTATGATCATGAATTCAGAGCCGGGATCACAGTTCTTGACAGTACTTCGACGAATATCCGAGATTGCTATCTCTGGAATTACTTCGACAACGGTAATTGCATTCGGTTAAAGGATTCCAGTGGAAATGAGATCAAGAGATGTACAATGATTCATCAAACCTGGAATATGCCACTATCTCTTCATGGTGCAACTGAGAATATGATCTCAGATAGTTGGTTGACCGGACATTGGGGAATGGGTTTCTTTTCAGGGTCCAATAACAATGTCATGGTCCGTTGTACACTTGAAGGAGTTGATGACACAGCGATCGATGTGTTTGAATCTCATGAAAATGTCATCAACGATTGTTCCATCCAAGATTGTGATGGTTCAGCAGTAATTATCAACAATGGGAACAAGAACATCTTCTCATTCATCGATATGGATAACATCGCTCGATATGGATTCATGTGTACTGGAAGCAGCAATGTTTTCTATGGCAATGATCTGAATACTATCCAATTTGAAGCTATTAATATTTCAGGAGATGTTGAAATAGGACAACCCGAAGGATTCAACAAGGTCTATGGTAATAATTTCATCAATATTGAAAAATCACCTTTTGCATACGATGACGGGACGAACAACACCTTCGATAATGGTACCATTGGTAATTACTGGTCAGAATGGACAAGCCCTGATACTGATAGTGATGGTGTAGTAGACCAAGAGTATCTGACCCGGGGTTCTGCTAGTTCGAAGGACCGATATCCGTCAACGACCAAGTTCACGAACCTCCCACCATTAGGTGATGCGCCCGAACCCAACGGCAAGTTCATGGAGATCTCGACCGATATGAAGGAATATTATCCGAACGTCACTGTCAAGATCACATTGAACAACACCGGATCTGTCATGCTATCTGATACTCACCCCTCATTTAGTATCTTGGATAAAGATAACCAGACATTATACGGGCCATCGATCGCACCAACTTATATTATAAATGTTAGTGCTGGGGAATCTCGTTCTATAGGATCCTGGGACCAAAAGCTCAATAATGGCAATCAAACCCCACCTGGTTATTATTATGTCTCTATAACATTCGATGGTATTAGCCAAAAGGTAGGATTTCTTCTAACGATAGCAGAGACAACTGATGGAAATATTACCAACCAACGGACTGGGATTAAGTATACGTTGCTCCAGGAGGCTATCGATAATTCTACCGATGGCGACACTATCCATATCGGTGAAGGTGAGTATGTTGGGAACTTTGTCATTGATAGAAGAATTGCTTTAATTGGGGATGATGCTGGAAGTACAACACTCAATGGTAATGGCAAAGGAGCAGTACTAACGATCAATGATGATGAATGTTCTATCGCAGGCCTCACTGTCAAATGGAGCTCTCCATACATGGACGGATCAGGGATATATGTTAGTGGCGATAATGTCCAGATCTATGATTGTCACTTTGAGGGTGGTATGCATGGCGTCTACATCGATGGTGGAAATAAAGCACAGATCTGGGATTGTGAGTTTAAAGAAGGGACGGGCGATGCATTGAGGATCGTTTCTTCAAATAAATGTTCGGTATCTAACCTTTCTATTAAGAACTACGAGCAATGTGGGATGCAGATAAACCGGGTCCGTTGGTCCACATTCGAGAACATCTATGCATATGGATCAAACTGGTGCAGCATTCAGCTCATGAGCTGCAATGGTCTTGTGTTCAAAGATTGTATCTTTGAGGATGCGACAGATTGTTTCGACGCATATCAATCAGAAAATATCACATTGGATCAGTGTTCGTTCAATTCCAACCATCGTTCTCTAATGCTCCACACCGTTAGTGATTTCAATATCGTGAAGTGTACATTCTTAGACATATCTGGATATGCAATTGAGACAGGAAGAGTCGGTGACGGAAATTCTGAATGTAAGATTACCCAGAACATGTTCAGGAATTGCTATGTTGGAGTTCGACTCGAGGGTGCCGCCGACGGCATCCTGGTCCATCAGAACAGCTTCATAGCCGACAGTGGTCCACAAGCGATCGATAATGGGACGAACAATCTTTGGGACAACGGAACCATCGGTAATTACTGGTCCCATCATATCAACACCGATCTGGACAGTGATGGAATCACTGACATAGCATACAACATCACAGGATCGAGTGGAGCTCAGGACCGGTATCCATTGATAGATGACCCTCTGAAATATTTAACCAATCCATTCGATGGACTGGAGAACCTGAACGAACCCGTAATACTTGCCTCGATCAGCTATGATGATGAGGGTAATGTGAACTGTTCCGGAAAAGCACCATACGTCAACATCACTCTGAAACTCGAGTGGTACATCGATGGCGTACTGGTCCAGACCGGATTGATCTTCAACACCACACTCGGTCCTGGTACCTACAACATCACGTTCAAGGCGTCCGATGGTTACGGGCACTCGGTCGAAGATACGAAGACCATCACCATCGAGGGTGATGCCTCGGGTGGAGACATAGTTGGTCCTGATGGTGATTCACAGATATCATTCAAGACATGGGTCTTTGTAATAGGTGTGATATTTATAGCGGTCATACTCGCTGCAGTGATCATTCTGGTAGTGAATCGGAGACGTTTTGTTAGAACAGAGACAGATCCCGCTGAGAAGTTTTCATCTGATGTTACTGAGGATCCATTGGATGAGGATCCAACGATAGATCTCGAAACGGGTGAGATCGGGGAAAACATCCCTACTGATTCAGAGATCGAACTCGAAGACCATGGCGATGATGCCACCGCTCATATCCTAAAGATCGAGGATGAAGCCTATGAGCTTGTTATCAAAGGAGATGAGACTTCGGAAGGGATCCTTTTAAAAGATCTCGAAAACAAATATGAGGCCGGAGACATATCTGATGATGTTTACGCGAGGATAAAGATAAAACTGGAGGACTCGGTGGATAAGGAGCTGAACAGGTGAGTGATGAGCACAAGACGAGAAAACTTATCCTGAACTATATCGGCAACAACCCTGGTGCGACCTTCCTTGAAATGATGAAGGTCCTTGAAATGAACAGGGGTACCTTAAGGTATCATGTCAGGCAGCTTCGTAGAAGCGATGAGATAATCCTCAAGACAACAGATGGCAAGAAGCGGTACTACAGGACAGATGCTCCACGATCGGTCAAACCAAAGGATGAACTAGTCATGGATGTGATACGATCGGAGCCCGGCATCGAAAGAAGAAGCCTATTGGCCCGAAGTAAATGTGATCGAAAGTCCCTGTCCCAGTGCATTCAATCCCTCCGGCGGAAGCACTTGGTGTTCATCCAACGGGAGAATGGAGGGATCCACTATTGGCCCATTGCTGTCGAGGACATGAAATGGGAGGCCTACAAGGTACTGGTGCGGAAGCTTCTGGATGGGGAGATCGACGAGGAGAGGTTCAATGAGTTAGAGGCAGCGCTTGAGGTCGAGAAGGAGAATACCTGAATACAATTTGGCGCCCTCTAATCCTTCTTTTCAATCTTCTATAAGCATGGAACATGTGTAATGCTGAAGCCTTTTAAGTCTATGTTGCTTGATGTGATACGAAGGCATAGGTGATTTTAATCAAGTAGCATTGTACCTACGATCTTTCTCTCGAACCTCGTTTGAGGCTGAAATTCAAGCTCTCACAAAAGTAATTATAGCATTGTTTGGAATATCATTCATATGGGAGAGAAGAAGAAGAGAAGAACCCTATTGATCATTATCCATGCAGGAGTAGCTATTCTAATTCTAATATCATATTTGGCAGTATGGAACCATGAAGCTATTGAAGATACCTTTGCTGATAATGAAGATGAGGATGAAGATGAGCCCTATTATGGCGGCTTAAATATCAAAGCTTTAGACGGGACAATTAATGGTTCACGCATCGACCGTGTTGTTATGTTCTTCACACTTTACGGTGATTTGAAATCCCTTGATATGGATGACATTCGTGTACACGTAGTTGCTCAACCGAACGGAAGTATATGGACATCAGATGATCTTGGTTTCAACAACGATGATAATGACATGCCGATCCCGGGTCAATACTATGGCGCTTCCCCTATAAGTGATGCGGAATCGATCTTTCCCAAGATGGATGAGAACTCTGTTGCTATGATCAATATTGAGTTAAGTGAGAAACAATTGCTCCCTCCCAATTCCGGCTGCAGAGTATCCTTGTTGTTGAAAAGAGGTGGAGGGACATTTTCTGTGGAAGCGACAACTCCTGCAGAGTATGATGTGAATGGGACGATCAAGTTGGATTTTGATGAATGGAAGGTTTGACATCTCACACTGAAAACAATTTGTGAGTGAATTTCGCCTTCGATAAATCGAGTTAATAAAAATAAAAACCCCCTGATTTCAGGGGGTTGTTTCTCGATCATAAATAGATCTCATCAGGCATATCTGATCCATGTGTGTGACCAGGATGCTGTGATCCCGTAGTAGATTCAGTATCAGACTCATCCCACGCCTCGTTATATGAGATTAGATCATTGGTATTAGCATCAGCTGTACCATAATCATGCCACTGTACTTTATCATTCTGACGATAGTAGTATGTGCGAGGTTCAAAAGAAGGAACTTGAATGAAAGTCAGAAGAACTGACGATGTTGTATTGAGAATTGTATAATGTCAACCATTGCATTCTGATGAAATATCTGATACTTTGACAATAGGAAGAAGGAGATGGCCATCACACCAACCATGCCGAGAATTGGCCTTGGTACCCTCATGGTTCCACTGCACCCCAAAACACCCAAAATCCGTTTCAAAATCCCTGGTTCCAGTGTAAAAAGAGAGTGGGCCCGTCCGGATTCGAACCGGAGTTCAAAGCTCCCAAAGCTCCGAGGATGGACCAAGCTACCCCACGGGCCCGTTGGGATTGGCTCCTAAATGCAATCCTCTATTTATATCCAGCGCCCGAGTTTGCTTGTACCTAGATCCTGAATTTGGTGTCAACGAAGGTTTCTAGGGGTCAAATTCAGGGTATGCTCAACTTTGATGTCATTATCTGGCATATCTCAAAGTTGGGCTAGATAAAAGCATTAATAACATACTGATTCGATTCGGACAGTCCCGGAAGTGGAGTGCATATGGGTGGCGACGAACCTATTATAAAGTGTATAAGCTGCGGCCAGGACGTCGTAGCGAAGGACTATCCAAAGAAGGTGACAGTGATCTGTCCCAACTGCGGTGGTCTTAATTACATTGATAAAGACGGGATCCAGGATGACGAATGGGACAAAAAGCACCAGTCCGTCCAGGCCGACATGGCAACCATCTTCAGGCACAAAGAGGAAGAGGCCGAGGAGGAAGAGGTCGCGTTCGACGAGGATACCACAGAACGTGCAGAGGTCCTCATCGTCGATGACGTCGAGCAGAAGAAGCGCAGAGCCGCCCGTGCCCAGCAATCCATTGAGAAGGCCCAGAAAGAGGTCGAGTATCTCACCAAGATCGGGGAGGACCTTGACAAGCAGCTCGAGGACATGGGCGAGGCCAAACATGCTTTGGACGACCAGCTCAAGGAGTTACGCGGGGAGAACACCGAACTCGAGAAGATGGTCAAGGACCTGATGGCCAAGGAAGAGGCCATTGCCCTCAAGATCGATGAGCAGGAAGAGGAGAAGGAACAACTGGAGCTTCAGGTCAAGGCCCAGAAGAACGAGGTCGACGAGCTCAAGGAACAGCTCGAAGAGGCCAAGTCCCAGACCTCCACAGTGGACCGTAAGCTACAGGAGCTCATGCGCCTTCGTGACGCGCTGGTGGAGGAAGAGAACCTCCTGGGCCAGCAGAAGGCGGAAGTCAAGGACAAGGAATCCAAGATCACCAAGACCCAGGAGCGGATCCAGGATGTCAAGGATGAGAAGGACGCCCTGGCCGACAGCGTCACGAAGCTTGAGGAAGAGATAAAGAAGCTCGAAGAAGAGCTCGAGGACTCTGTAGAAGAGGCCGACATCCTGTCCACTACCAAGGACGAGCATCACGCTAAGGTCGACGAGCTCAAGCAGATAGTCTCTGCCAACGAGGACGTCAAGGTCAAGATCCATGACCTTACACAGGAGCTCGAGAAGGTCAAGATAGACCTTGAGGATGCCGAGAAGACCCGGGAGTCCATGCAGATAGAGTATAACGACATCAACCAGCAGGTCCACGCATACTCCAACCAGGTCATGGAGGCAAGGGCGGAGATCGAGGAGACCGAGGGCGTCAGGGCCGAACTGGACGAACGACTCGCGTCACTTCAGAGCGACCTTGACATGGAGCAGGCCAGACAAAAAGAGCTCACCGAAGAGCTCGAACCCCTGCAGGCCAAGGCTCAACAGATGGAGCAGGACCTGGAACACGTATCCACAGAGTCGGGCTCGGTCAAAGAGCGGCTGGAAAAGGCCCATGAGCAGGTCCAGACCCTTGAGTCCCAGCTCGAGGAACAGGAAGGCACCCAGAAGGGATCCTCGGAGGAGCTGGAATCCCTAACATCCCGCATCATCGAGCTGCAGGACAAGCTAGGTGAGCTTGGACAGACAAAGGAAGAGCTTGAGGTCCAGCGCGAGAAGAAGGACTCCATCGTGGATGAGCTCACAGAGAAGCTCAACGAGGAAGAGCTTGCCGTCCAGGACCTCCAGGAACAGGTCTCACTGCTCGGTCAGACCCAGGACGAGCTGCAGGAGAAGCTCGAAAAGGCAAGATCGAACGTGGCCACCCTTGAAGAGGAGCTGGATAAGACCAGGGATGGTCAGAACTCAGACCACAAGGAGTTCGATGACCTCACAGCCCGCATGGAAGAGCTCCAACAGGACCTGCGAAGGACAACTGAGGACAAGCAGGCGTTCGAAGAGAAGCTGCAGTCCAAAAGACCCGAACTGGGGGGGATCCAGCAAGAGGTCATCAACAATAAATCACACATCAAAAAGCTCGAGGAAAGGCTCGAGAAGGTCAAAGCTGCCGAGGAGGACCTCAACGAGAAGTTAGAAGAGTCCAGGGACCGTGTTAAGGAGCTCAAGGAGCAGATGGACGGTGTCCAGGAGCGCGGGACCGCGGCAAAGAGCGAGCTCACAGAGCTCGAGGAGAAAGGCTCCACGCTCAAGGAGCAGCTCGATGAAGCGACCACGGCCGAGGAAAGCCTGCAGGAAAAGCTCGAGGGAAGACGCTCCGAGGTAGAGACCATCGAGTCCGAGCTTGGTGAGACCAAGGCCAGGGAACAGAGCCTACAGGACAGCCTGGACGACCTTGAGCGGTCGGAGGAGGACCTCCAGGGCCGGTTGGAGGAGGCCAGGCAGGAAGTTTCCAGGCTCGAGGGTGAGCTGGACTCCAGGCGTGGTGAGGGTTCCGAGGTCACAGAGAAGCTTGAGCAGCTCAACCAGACCATCGCAGAGCTTACGAATCAGATAGAGCAGGCAGATTCTGCACTTGAGGCCAATGTGGAGAAGGAAGGTCTTCAGAAGAAGATGATCCACAAGCTCAAGCAGAGGTTAGAGGGTGGCAAGGACGAGATAATCGCCACCCAGAGAGAGATGACCGACCTGCAGAAGCATATCGAGGAGCTCGAGCAGGAGCTTGGCGAGGACCAGCAGCAGAACGATATCCTCAAGGGCAATGTCGAGGAGCTGCGTTCGAAGGTGGAGGGATTGACCTCGAAGATCGAGGAGACATCCCATGAGGCGGAAGGTCTGGAGGGGGAGAAGTCCAAGTTCATTGAGCGCATCGAAGAGCTCAAGCAGACACTGGATGGTGAGAAGCTACAGGGTTCGGAGGCCAAGGATGGGGTGGAGAAGCTCGAACGCCAGATCTCGGAGCTTGAGAAGGATCTCGAACAGAACCAGACCAACAGGGAAGAGATCCTTCGGCAGGTCGAGGCCTTCGAGCAGAAGAAGAAGAACCTGGAGCAGCAGACCATCGAGGTCGATTCCGAGCTGCAGAAAGTGGTCCACGAACGGGACGAGCTGAAAGTCCAGATAGAGGAGGCCAACAAGGCGCTTGAGGATGCCAAACTAAGGCACGAGGACGAGCTTTCACAGGTGTCGACCCAGCAGCAGGAGCTCAACGATGCTAGAAGCCAACTGACAGGGCTCAAACAGCAGCTCGAGGACGGCAAGCTCGGCATCAAACAGACCATATCACAGATCGAGGAGACCACCCAAGAGATAGAGACCTACAACGGGAAGCTCTCCCGTCAAAAGGATGTCATCGATAGAAGGGGTGGGGAACTTGATACCCTCAAGCAGCAGGAGCAGGAAGCCCTTGAAGAGCTCGAACGACTCGAGTCCGAAGAGAAACAGATGGAGGTCCAGCTCCACCAGGTCGCAGACAAGATCACCGAGTTCAAGGAGTACCAGCAGGGTGCCAGTGACAGTATTGAGAAGATCAAGCAGGAGATAATCGAGCGTCAAGGCTCCCTCACCACGGTCCGGTCCACGAAGAAGGATGCATCTCACAAGATAGAGAAGATGAACAGGGTCCTCGAGGAGCTGGATGTGACCATCAAGAAGGAGCAGAAGAAGCTCGGTGCCCTCGATTCAGAGCTTGACGCACTGGAAGAGGCAAAGGTCGAAAAGGACGGGATCCTTGAACAGGTCCAGGGTAAACGGAGTGAGATGAGCTCTATCCAGGAGGAACTGGATAGGCTGCGTGAAGAAGATATTCCTCAGCTCAAGGTCCAGCTCGACGAGGTAGAACAGAAGAGGGAGGACCTGGAGCAGGAACTCCAGCTTCAGGAAGCCATGGTGGACGATGGACGGCAGGAACTGGAGGATGCAAGGGCTGAACTGGACAACATGTCCGATGGCCTATCATCCAGGACCGAGGAGCTCTCCAAGATCCGTAACCAGCTGGAAAACATCAGCAGGATGAAAGAGGAGCTGACCACGAAGGAGACGGACATCTCCAAGCAGGGAGAGCAGCTGGCAGAGCTCAAGCACGAGTATGTAGAGCTTGAACAGGAGCTTGAGGAGGCCCGAGAGAAATATTCCCAGGTCTCTTCCGAACGAGACACCATCTCCATGCTGGTCACAGACCTCCAGACCGAGGTTGAAGACCTCCAGCGACAGCATGATCTGGCTGTCATCGAGGTCCAGACCATGACCGAGCAGATGGGAGAGCTGGAGGGCTCCAAGAACTCGAACTTCTCATCGCTACAACAGCTGGAGGATGAGAAGGAGCATCTCAAGGTCAAGCTCAAGGACCGAAAGGGAGACTCCATGGAGCTTATGTCCAGGGTAGAGACCCTCCGCGACGAGACCATGACCCTGCAGGAGAAGAACCACGAGGTTGAGGATGAGATCTCTGCCCTGCAGATGGAGCTAGAGAAACTCGAGCAACAGAAGGCCATCCTATCCGGTTCAACGGACGAGGGCAGCAAGAGCCTGATGAAGCTCCAGATGGCTCGGGACGAGATGGAGAAGGAGCTGGAGAAGCTCCAGAGCGCAACTGGAGATTTCGACCAGACCATCCAGACCGAGACCCAGACCATGAAGGAGCTCAATGAGGAGCTATCACGATTACACATAGATACCCAGCAGAAGGAGAGGCAGGTAGAGGAGCTCAAGCAACAGCAGCAAGAGGTTGCGCTCGAAGCCAGGTCCATCGAGGAGAAGGTCCTGTCCATTGATACGGTCATCACCGAATACAAGGAACTCATCGAAGAGGCCCAGGCTGGAATGGAACGCGACCAGGAGCTCATATCCAACGCAGACGAAGCAAAGGCATCGCTTGCCGAACAGCTGGAGCGGACCAAGGTCGAGTCCAAGATAATCGAGGACGAGGCCACATCCATCAAGGACCAGATAGAGCTGGAACAGTCCCAGGTCGAACAGGCCCAGACCTTGCTCAAACAGAACCTGGCACAGGTAAGCCAGCTCAAATCCGACCTCCAGGTCATCGAGGGCCGAAAGATAGATGCCGAGGCCAATATGCGGGCCATCCAGGAAGATATCGAGACCATCAATGCCACGAAACAGGAGTATGAGATGATCGTTGCAGAAAGCAGCACCAACATATCTGACCTGATGGCGCACAGGGACACCCTGGCAGACGAGGTCGGGGAGCTCAAGCGCAACAAGGGGGAGCTGCTTTCTAACACCGATTCGGTCCAGATCGAGATAGAGGACATGAAACAGCAGCGTGTGGATGCCCACGAGGAGATCGAGAGGATCCAGGCCGACCTTGAGGAACTGGAACGCCTCAAGTGGGGTGCGGAGGAGGACATGAACCGTGTCGTGTTCGAACGCGACAAGACCAGGGACAGGTTGGACCAAGAGCGGTCCATGCTCCAGGTGCAGAAGGAGAAGCAGCAGCAGATGCTCGAGGACCAGGACCTGGAGGTCGCCACAATCAAGGGCGAGATCCAGAACCTGAACCAGGCACTCGAGGAGATGGGCCAGCGCTCTGCAGCGATGGACACCCAGAAGGAAGAGGCCCTCGAAGCCCGTCAGGGATACACAGATCAGCTGATCCAGGCCCAACAGACGTTGGATACCGCACTTGGGGAGCTCGACCAGGAGCGACAGGAGCTTGCAGTTGCCCAGGAGAAGCTTGAAGGGGTCCGTGAGGAGGCTGCGGCTGCCGAGAAGGAACAGCAGCGTCTTGAGGCAGAGAAGGCCCGTGCACACGAGATGAGGGTCCTTGAGGCCCTGCGCATCTCAAAGATGAACATGGCAGGAGCGACACTGCAGCATGTGGATGTTGAGGAGGCTCCATCACCCGAGGATGAGCTTGCCTTGATCTTCAAAAAGAAGAAGAAGAGCGGCGGTTTCCCACCACAGGAATGATAGTGTTCTAACCGGGATGGACCGTTTTATACTTATCGACACAGCATGAATTTTGAGAAATATTATTTACTGTGTACGTAATTGACGATTTGGTGCCGGGTCAGTCATGACCTTTTCTGTGTAGTGGGTAACATGCCTTCTAAAAAGACCTCGAAGAAGGAACCTTCGAAGAAGAAGACATCGGAGGGTTCTGCATCCAAGTCCAAACGTACCAAGTCCAGCGACAAGGCTGCGAAGGTGACCTCCAAGAAGGAGCAGAGCAAGAAGGCCCCCTCAAAAAAGGACAAGCCATCAAAGAAGGTCTCGTCCAAAAAGGAGGTCAAGGTTGCAGGCCAGGATGAGCTGACAAAGCTCAAGGCAAGGAACAAGGAGCTTGAAGAGAAGCTCCATTATTATCGGATGCTCAAAGAGACCATCTCCTTTTGCTCGAACCAGATGGTCCAGATAAGCGAACTGCCAGAAGCTATGGAATCTGTGCTGACCAAGGTCGGAACGGAACTGGGAAAGCATCGAACGATAGTGTTCCAGAACTATGTCGATACCGAGGGAGAGCTCTATATCCATACGTTCTTCGAAGCGACATTGGGTGATGCCAAGGGCATCGAACACATCGGGAACCTGGAGAACATCTATCTCAAGGACGTATCTGTTGATGGAATGAACCAGTTGATGAGAGGCCAGCCCTGGCAGAGGACCAAGTCCCAGTTCGATCTACGCGAAAAGAAGTTCTTTGGGATCCTTGAACTTGAGCAGGTCGCACTGGTCCCCATCACCGTGGAACAGGGTCTTTGGGGATTCCTGCTTGTTGGTGATTGTGAAAAGGAGTCCTCTATGGCCACAGAAGAGCTGGGCGCTCTTCTCAATCTAACAAGCATGATGGGTAACTGCATTCAGCAGGAAATGACCCAGGGCGCAGCCTGGTCTGAGAAGGTGTTGTTCGAACAGCTGTTCGAAAGCGCCCAGGAAGCCATCATCCTCGGGTATAACGATGGAACGATCATCAGGGCGAACGAGGTGTTCTTGAGCCTCTTTGGATATGAGGAGGCTGAAGTCCTTGGAAAGAAGATCGACGATCTTGTGGCACCAGGCGACCTCAGTACCGATGCAGAGGAGGTCACCCGCGACGTCTCTATTGGAGTAACGGTGGAGTTCGAAACGGTCAGACAGACCAAGAAGGGTGAGCTCATCGATGTATCAGTTCTAGCATCCCCCATAATGGTGGGTGATGAACAGATAGGTGTCTACGGTATCTACAGGGATATCTCTGAAAGGAAGCGGAACGAAGAGGCCTTGAAGGAGTCGGAAGAGCTTTTCAAGCAGGCCATTGACGGTTCTGAAGGAGGTATCTGGTACCTTGAGTTCAACCCAGAGGACCCAGAGCTGATGCCAGACAAGATCTATCTCTCTCCTACGCTCAAAGGCTATATCGGGTTCGACCAGCACGAGTTCCCGAACTCTGTTGCAGCGTGGCATGAACGCATTCATCCTGACGATTACGAAGGTTTGATGAGGTCCTCTAGGGACCACAGGGAAGGTTATACGGACCACCACGAGGCGTATTACCGGATAAAGCACAAGAACGGAACCTACAGATGGATGCATACCCGTGGAAAGATCATTCGCAACGAGGATGGTGACCCTGTTAGGTGGGTCGGCATCATATGGGATGTGACCGACCAAAAGGAGCAGGAGATGGAGGCCCTGACCAAAAGGGACCAGGCCACCCTTCTAGGCGATATCCTGGCCCATGACATATCGAACCTTAACCTTGGCATATCTGGACTGATGGATCTCATGGTCGAACTGGAGGGACTGCCTGAAGAAGGTAAGGAGCTGTCATACCACGTCATCGAACAATCCCGAGAGATAACCAACCTTGTAGCGAACGTCAGAAAGCTTCGGAACATCCCTGTCCACCAACAGCAGACCGAGGTCGTAGACCTTCGGGACGTGCTCGTTAGGACATCAAAGGGTGTCAAGGCGAACTATCCACTTAAGAAGATGACCTTGAAACACAGTGTCAAGGGAGGAAAGGTCCTTCTTGCAGGGAACGACCTTCTGGACGATGTGTTCTTCAATATCTTCGGAAACTCCATGAAACACTCCAAGTCCGACAAGGTCAAGATAGATGTCGAGCACAAGTATCTCAGGGGCAGCAAGAGCTACAGGATAGAGATAAGTGATAACGGCCCCGGCATTCCAGATGTCATCAAGAGCCAGTTGTTCTATGATCTTGATGATGCAGAGTACACCCCCACCGGCAAGGGCATCGGAATGACCCTAGTCAAGCGCATAGTGGACCTGTTCGATGGAGAGGTCTGGGTGGAGGACAAGGTAGCGTCCGACCCATCAAAAGGCTCCAAGTTCATTCTTATTCTAAAAAGGGGCGAATTGGACTAGGACCTCAAACCCTTAAATATCCGTTCTCGCATCTAATATTGCTCAGTTCATAGCGTCTGAGCACATGATGTTGGGAGAAAGACCACGATGGCGACAATTCTAATAGTCGATGATGAGCACTTCATCCATGACCTTTATCGTAATATCCTCGACACCTCTGGCAAACATGTGGTGATAGCCGATGCCTATGATGGGGTAGAGGCCATAGAGGTCTACAAAGGTTCGGACCCTAAACCTGACATCGTCATAATGGACCACAGGATGCCTGAGATGGATGGTCTTGAAGGGACAAAAGCGCTGCTTGAGCTAGATCCCAATGTCAAGGTGATCTTTGCATCGGCCGATAGTTCGATAAAGCGGACGGCCATTGAAAATGGAGCATCTGGTTTTCTTTCAAAGCCGTTCAGGTTCAGAGAGCTCATCGCTCAACTTGATTCTGTTCTAGGAGATGAATAGGGCCATCAGCACTCATAGGGGTCGTCAAGGCCTACCCCGATAAGGTCGCGGGCAAGCTCAGGAAGAAGTGTCATCATTTGGCCTTGGAGGATTGTCTGGTCAGATATATTCCTTTTGGGCCTGGACCACGCCTTTTGAGTCCTTTGCAGCAGCATAATCGTCCAGGGGTAGCTGGTTCATTTTAATGAACTGGATGCCCCAGTTGTACAGGTTCAGAAGCTCCATGCACTTCTCCTTGTAGCCGAGGATGTAGAAGGTTGCAGCCATGGCCTCCAGTGTTGAAAGCTTGAATGGTTTTCCATAGTTGACAGGATTTACAGCTACCATGAACGGAAGCGCCCGCCCCTCTATCCGCTTCTTGGTCTTGAGGGAGTCGAACGTTACCTCGGCGATCTTCCAAGAGCAGTCAACACCCAGGATGCCCCGTTCACAGGCTATATCGACATCAGCAGGTGACAGCGCTTTCTCTGCAAACGGGTCTAGAGCGAGAGCTCCAGCTGGGACCTGGGTGAGCTTTGTGACCAACTTGACCATGTTGAACTTCGCCATCTTGCGTGCCGTGCACTTCTTTGGATCGTCCTGTGCAAGGTGGTAGACGTAGCCCACTGGACCGCTCTTGGCGCTCATTGGACGTGGAATGTTGTCTCGGTTTAAAGTTTTAGCCAACAAGGACCGAAGGTTATATACCAAGGGGGACTTTGCCCGACCGTGGTCCTCTATCTCATCCGGTATGGCGAGATGGCTCTCAAGTCCAAGAACGTCCGTGTCCATTGGCAAAGGATACTTATCTCTAACATAGAGGCAGCCTTTGCCAGAGAACGGCTGCAGGTCAGGGTCGAGGCTCCCTGGGGCAGACTGTTCGTCACAGCAGACGACGCAGAAGCAGCAGAAAGGGTACTATCCAGGACCTTCGGCATCGTCTCGTTCTCCCCTGTGACCCAGGTCCCTTCCGGGATGGATGATATCAGAACAGAGGCTGCACGGTTGGCCAGGGAGAAAAGGGGATTCAAGACCT
>JANQNL010000215.1 GCA_028279585.1 Thermoplasmatota archaeon | reverse complement strand
TCGTAGATGAAGACCATCACAGGGAACTGCCTGCACATGTGCGGTCTGGAGTCGTAAACGGCGCACTTATGGTCCTCAAGGAGCGCACAGGCACCGTAGGCACCTTGGATGGCAAAGGACATGCTCTTGCCCTCTGCGTTCTCTGTGACCTTTATGAGATGCTCGAAAGGGCCATCTCTGAACGCTTCATCCTCTCCTGGCAGGATCTGCGGCTTGCATAGACAGCAATATCCACAGTCCTCAAGGCAGCTCACGGAAAGGCCATCCAGGAAGTTCAGGTCGAACTGGTCTGACATCATGGGCCCATTAGCAACGTGGCTTATAAGCTTGAGGTACACAACAACCTTTTATACCCTGTTTCCATTTTCCATCACATGGACGTCACTATCGAGAACATCATAGCCACAACGTCACTGAAGGGTGACCTTGACCTGGCGGGTCTTGCAGACCACCTGGACGGCGCCCAGTTCGACCCAGATTTCTTCCCTGGTATGATGTATCCGATAAAGATGCCAAAGGCCGCTGTGTTCCTGTTCAAATCCGGCAGGATGATCGTTGCTGGCCCTACAAGCTACTTTGACGTCGAGGACATCATCGACACGTTCATCGCACGTGCCAAGCGCGGAGGCTTCGTTCTGAAGCAGAGCGGTGACCTGAAAACCAAGAACCTCATCGCATCCACAGACCTCAACAAGCACCTGGACCTAAAGACCGCTTATGGTATCTTGGGTGCCAAGAAGATCGAGTACGATCCTCGACACCTTCCAGGGCTCATCTACAAGGTCGGTGTTGGGAACATGGAGGTCTTCATCTTCCCATCCGGCAAGCTCGTTGTCCATCAGGCAACCTCCGAGGAGGACGCCGAGGTCGCATTGAACCTCGTGGCCGACAAGCTGGCCAATGCATAGGTGGTCCTATGGCCTCTGTCAGCCCTGAAGAGGCCCGTGATATCTTATCTGGCATCCCTGTCACTGATAGCCATATCCATCTTGATCCCAAGGCCAGCTGTATTGAGGCTGTAGAGCGTTTTTCCAAGTTCGGTGGTGAGAGGTTACTCCTTTCACACAAGCCATACCACGACATCCCGGTTCGTTCCCTTGATGGATATCGTGAAGCGTTCCAGCGAACCGTGGATACTTGCAAGCTCATCAACGACAAGACCGATGTCCAGTGCCGCTGTATCGTAGGTCCATACCCTGTGGAGCTCATTCGGATGATCGAGAACGGGATACCTCTACGAAAGGCCCGTGAGAACATGCTAGGGGCTGTCGAGATAGCCGCCAAGTACGTCGAGGATGGAGATGCGTGCGGTATAGGCGAGGTGGGTCGCCCCCACTTCCCGTGCGATGCAGAGGTGGCTGACGCATGCATGGAGGTCCTCACGTTCATAATGCATACTGCGCAGCGTCTGGACTGTTGTGTAGTCATCCACATGGAATCACCTGGCGGCCCTGACGACATCGGCCACATGCAGCAGATGGCATACATGGCCGATGAGGCTATGCTTGATCGTAAGAACATCGTGAAGCATTTCTCCCCGGGCTATATGTCCCTTCCCAAGATGTCCCTGGGCACCATTCCATCTGTGATCGCGCGCTCTAAAGCCATACTACAGGCTCTTGAGGGCGGCGACTTCATGATGGAGACCGATTTCATGGACGAACCCACAAGGCCAGACATGGTCCTTCCCCCAGACACCGTTCCCAAGACCACGGCCAAGCTCATGAAGCAGGGCAAGATGGACGAGGAGCGCGCGCACAGGGTTCATGGGGACCTTCCGGCTAAGGTCTACGGGTTTGAGTGAGTAGTGGCCCTCCCACCAAATACCTCCCCACCCAGCTCGCTGCGCCGTACCCGCGCCACACCCCCGCGGGTCTGCTCGCTCGCATTTTCATGAAAGTCAGATGTTATCAGTTGTGCTGAATGAAAACCTTCATATTGCGTCATCGGTTAGTGTTCCTGCCATGCCTGACAAGCTTCCCAAGGACAAGGTCTGGAAGACCGTTCACGCCTACCAGTCAAAGGATATGACCAGGATCCTCCGTGAAAGCCTCGATGAGCTCGGATACGAGTACGTCAGAGACCGGACGGAGAGGCATTACACGAGATTTGCTGTGGTCATTCCAATGCCCCAGTTCGCGTATGTCTTCAGATTCGTTGTCCTGGAGCCCGAGAAGTTCGTCGTGGACGTCTACGACACCAAACCGAACCACTCAGGGACCCTTCATCATATCGAGGTCACGGGCTATACGAAGAAGACCTCAAAGTCTGTCAGAAAGCTTCTCAAGACCGCTGTCAAGCGCATGGACCGCAAGCCATATGCAATAACCTGGCTGGACCGGTTCACATACGGTTTCATTGCTCCAGAGTTCATGTCCGCAAAGAAGCGGTGGAACGAGATGGGGGTGCGCTGATGGGTCTGCTCTACTCAGAACTTGCAGCCGCCATGGAGCAGCTGGAGTCTACCACAAAACGCCTCCAGATGCAGGACTATCTTGTTCGTCTGTATCTCAAGGTCGGCCCCCAGGATGCTGCGAACGTCACCTATCTTCTTCTTGGTACCCTCGGTCCTAAGTATGATTCCCCCGAGCTTGGTGTTGCCGACAAGCTTGTCCTCAAGGCCCTGTCCATCCGGAAAGGGATCTCGGAAAAGGAGCTCAATGATGAGCTATCCAAGACCGGTGACATCGGCGACCTGGTCAAGACCAACCTCGAGAAGAAGCAGCAGCAGACGCTCATGAGCTTCGGAGATGATGACGAGGAACAGGTCGCTGAACTTACTGTGGCCCAGGTCCATGCAGACTTCATCAAGATGGCAGGGAAGAAGGACAAGTCCTCCCAGTCGCTCAAGCTCGATATACTCAATGGATTGTTCCAGAAGGCCACTCCTTTGGAGGCCAAGTACATCACTCGGTTTATCACCCAAAGGATGCGGTTGGGGGTCAAGGACCTGACCCTTCTGGAAGCTCTGGCCTTTGTAACCCCATATCAATGGGATGATCATGCACCGGCCCTCGCTGAGGACATCAGGTCCCTTGGGGCCTTGGTCCCGGAAGTGGATATCAATCCTACCGTTAAGTCTGTACTTGGAAGAGAAGCATCCTCCCTTAATGCCTCCGAGGAGATTGCGAAAAACCTCCATATCGCTCTAAAAAGAGCGGGGTCTCCCCCACCAGAGGCAGCTGAGATTAGAGCCTCCATAGAACAACGTTCAAGCGAGATGCGAGCAATGGTTAAACGCATGAGAGGTCGTATCGAGCGTGCGTATAATGCCTACCCAGATATTGGACACATCGCTCATCTACTCATCATACGTGGACCGGATATGTTAGATGATGTTGATGTCACTCCGTTCGTACCACTCAAACCGATGTTAGCCGAGCGTTTACCATCTCTTGATGAGATCATTGAGAAACTAGGGAGGTGCGCACTGGAGTACAAGTATGATGGTCTACGGATGCAGGTTCATGTCAACAATGGCCAGGTTCGAATGTTCTCTCGTGGAATGGAGGAACAGACCGGCCAGTTCCCAGATGTAGTAGCAGCTGTGAAAGAACAGTTTAAAGGTAGCTCGATAATAGCAGATGCTGAATGTATCCCTATCCATCCGGAGACGGGTGAAATCCTTCCTTTTCAGGTGATCTCCCGTAGACGCGGCCGCAAGTTCGGGCTTCAGACCGAGGACACCACGGTCACTCTGGACGAGACTCAAAAGCATACATTCGAAGATGACTATCCAGTAGCTTTAGCATTGTTCGATTGTCTTTTCTTAGGCGATGTGGGTGGATCCATGCTCGATGAACCGTACCTGGACCGCCGTGCGAAATTATCTGAAGCGTTTGAATTGGATGATCGAATAACCCTTTCGACCCAAATTGTCACGGACGATATCAAGGAAGCTGAGAAGTTCTTCGATACCGCTATCTCATCTGGATGTGAGGGGATCGTTGCGAAGTCTGTAGGTGAAGATTCCACATATCAAGCTGGGGCTAGGGGTTACAACTGGATCAAGTACAAACGAGATTATCGGCAAGACCTCGCAGACTCCCTGGACCTCGTGGTCATGGGCGCATTCTGGGGCCATGGTCGTCGCGGTGGTGTTTTCGGCGCCTACCTCATGGGTTCATTCGATCCCGAGACCGAGTCTTTCCAGACCGTCTGCAAGCTTGGGACCGGGTTCACGGATGAGATGCTCGCACGCTTCACCCAGGAACTCGGAGAGCACGTCATCGAGGATAAGCCCGACAACTACCAGGTCGCCAAGGCCCTTGAACCGGACGTCTGGTTCGATCCCGTGGCTGTCTGGGAAGTGGTGGGTGCAGAGGTTTCCTTTTCACCAGTTCACATGTGCGGATTCTCAGCTTTGAAGCCTGACGTTGGACTTGCACTTCGGTTCCCTAGGCTTTCACGTATCCGCGATGACAAGGACGCATACTCTGCCACAACGACCAATGAGGTCATCGGTTTGTATGGTTCTCAGGGAAAGAATGCACTATGGCAATAGGGCTCTGGCCTCGAATGAAAAATATCATTTCCCCAGGACCTGAAAAATGCCATAATTCTGCTCTTTTAGCCAAAGGTTTAAAAGGTATTCCATGGATTTACAACTAGTCTAATTCTATCGGGGGAAATTTATTTGCCAAAGAAGAAGGAAGATAAAAAGGAAGACAAAGGAGGTGGGACTCTCTATGTCGGTATCGATTTTGGGACATCACGCACGTGCATCAGCGCAAGCAACGGTGTCAGGACCTTCATAGATACCGTGGTCGGTTATCCAAAGGACATGATCGCGGCAAAGTTCCTCGGAAAGGAGATCCTCTTTGGTGAGGATGCGCTCAAGAACAAGCTTGCCCTGACGCTCTACAGGCCTCTAGAAGAGGGTGTCATCAAAACGACCCCAAAGGACAAGGAAGCTGCCAGGGAGCTCATCAAGTACTGCATGGAGATAGCAAAGGACAAGAAGGAGTATGACAAGATCTTTGCGATCATCGGTGCACCAGCCCAGACAGACCACGTCAACAAGCAGGCCCTTCAGGAGGTCGCTGACGGTATTGTGGATGCCACCATGGTCGTGTCCGAGCCGTTCACCGTCGCATACTCTGTGGATGCCCTGAACAACTCCATGATAGTCGACATCGGTGCTGGAACCGTGGACCTTTGCAGGATGCACGGAACCTTCCCAGATGAGTCCGACGAACTTTCGTCCGACCTTGCTGGAGATTACATCGATGACCAGATCCTCGACCTCGTATCCAAGAGGTACAAGGGTGCCCAGATCACCAAGAACCAGGTCCAGGACTGGAAGGAGAAGTATGCTTTCGTCGGCTCCGCCAAAGAGCCCGTGACGGTAGAGCTTCACCTTGATGGTAAGCTCAATGTCTGCGACATCACACCAGAGATGGGCAAGGCATGCGAGAGCATCGTTCCACCTATCGTGGACAAGGTCCATCAGCTCATTGCGAGCTTCGACCCAGAGTTCCAGGAGGACCTGAGGCAGAACATCGTCGTAGCAGGCGGTGGCTCCCAGATAGCCGGTCTTTCGGAGTTCATGGAGACCCTTCTGGACGAGAAGGGCGGTGGCAGGGTAACTGTCGCTGACGATCCTCTCTATGCAGGGTCCGAGGGCGCGCTCAAGCTGGCACAGGAGATGCCTGCTGAGTATTGGACCCAGCTGTAAGATAGGGTGTCAACCGACACCCTCTCTTTTTCTTTTTTCATAATTTTGTTCCTTAGCGGAAAGCTTTCTACCCAGATAGATGCAATTCATCTACTTTTAAGGATAGTTTAATAACTGAAACCCACATTGTTTGGAACAATGGCACTTGAGGACAAGGCCAAAGCTGTCGCCGCGGACATCAAAAAGGTCCTGGACGACAATCACGTCTCCACTGTTGTCTACGGACATTATTTCGATTTCGTAGAGAACGGGGACGTCTATGACGAGTCCGAGTCCTTTTCCAATATTCCTCTGCTCATTGTGGTCAACGATTTCAACGAGGACTGTGCCCTCAAGCTCTACAAGATCCTGAAGAAGTATGATAAAGAGGGCATTGAGACCCCCTATATCGTCGAGGTTCGAGACCTCAAGGGAATGCTCGATTCCATACCTCAAAAGATCATGGACATCAAGGCCAACTATGTGGTCCTGGAAGGCGAGGATATCCTGGAGCTTCGCTCGGAGCCAGAGTTCGAATATATGCGTGCCCATGTTGAGATGGTCCTTCGCAGGATGATCTACAATTTCAGGCACGATCTCATCCTTGTCATGCTCACAAAACTTGATGTCACCAAGTACATCAAAGACCTTTCCTTGGCGTCTTTGAACGCTATCAAGAACTTCCATATGTTGGTCCACCCGGAGCTTACAACGACCAACGAACATCTCGATTTCTTCTACAGGGAATTCCCTGATGGAAGGGCTCCTTTGAAGGAACTTTTGGACTGTGTTTCGGCTGCATATCGCGGTGAATCCATCAAGGGAAAGGACCTTCTGGAGCTCATAACTAGTGTCCTGAACAAGGTCATCCAGCCGCTTCTGAACGAGGTGGACAGGATGGGCCAGGACATGCTCGAGCAGAAGATGCAAAAGATCGAGGAAATTGTAGAGACCAAGAAGCGCGAGATGCGTCTGGAACTGGTCAAGGAGAAGATGGATATCCTTGCCCAGCGCAAGGAAATAAAGCAGTCTATGGAGGCTGAGAAGAAGCAGCTCCAGCGGAGAAAACAGGAGCTGGAGACGCAGATCGAGCAGGACAAACAGTCCCATCCACAGCGTCCTCCTCCACAGCCCCAGGCACAACCTCCACCTGCCCAGGCACAGCAGGATCCATACTACCAGGAGAGGTATTATCGCTCGTATTATCAGCAACCATACTATCCTCCGCCACCACCGCAGCAACCACCACCGGAGTACCATCCTCAACCACAGCAGCAGGCTCCACCGCAGCAGGTGCCTCCCTCCCAAGGAGCACCTCCACCTTCACGAGCTCCTAAGGCTTCAGCGATGGAAGTGCATGAAGAGGAGCTGTCCGCTTTCGAAAAGATCCTTCGGGAGAATCAGAGTTTGAAGCGGACCAAGCGGGTCCGGAAGTAAACGTACAATTAGTGTACAGTTTCTTTTATTTTCGAGTTCTTCTTTTATTTTCAAAACATTTTCCGAATTCTTTTAGAAATTAAAAGATTTTCTGTAATTAAAAAGTGACCGTACAATTTCTGTCGGTTTTTCATTCTAAATGAATTACTGCACAAAATGTACTTTTTTACACCGATCATCTACCCTTTGAGCCTCTAATTTGTACTTCTGTGAATTCCTTTATATACTCTTTATATACTCGACACGTAAAACCTTCATTTCATGTGGAAAACTAGGCGTACTTACCAAAGAATTGGTAGTAAGGGGTGGTTTTGACCTTACGGCATTAATTCATGATCTTCCACTGCGCATGAAATGTACATTTCTAGGTATCTATATGTGCCAATGGGATCATACGGCATTATCGGACGAACTTCTATTCCATATGAAATGGTCAATTTCTATCCCAATGGGATGATACGGCATTATTGGATGATCTCCATTTGAAATCAATAATCCAATAATGCCGTATATTCTTTCTTATACGGCGTTTTTTAGGGGTTTTGGGCTGCATTTGAAGCCAAATGCCGCATTTTGCTGGAAATGCGGCATAATTATTTATATTATGCACGGTTATGTAATAACCATGGGAAGAAGAAAGAAGCAGAACATCCCGATCTACCTCGAGGTCGATGAGATCCGTGCGATGCTCGATCATGCAAAGTCTGTCCGAGACTACACCTTGGTATATCTCGCTTACAAGACCGGTCTCCGATGTCATGAGCTCACATCCTTGAAGATCGAGCACATCGACTTCGAGACGAACATCATCACCGTGGTCTCTGGCAAGGGTGACAAGGACAGGTACGTCTACATCGACGATGTCACCAAGCAAAAGATCAGGAACTACATCAAGACCCGAAAGAAGGGTATACTGTTCCTTTCCAACAAGAGACAGACTGGGATCCGCAGTGTCCAGCGTACCACATACCAGTATGATGACGAGGGTAAGCAGGTCGGTGTTCTTGCCCAAAAGGACATCCCATTGTCCTATGGCCAGCTCAATGATGCCACAGTCCAGCGTATCGTCAGGACCATGGCCAACGATGCAGATATCCACAAGGCCAAGGCTGTCACAACACACACATTACGCCATACTTTCGCATGCCAGGCACTCTTGAATGGTGTTCCTATCACTACTGTCCAGATGGCACTGGGTCATTCTTCGCTTCAGACTACAGAGATCTATCTTAAAGCTATCCAGACAACGAAACAGCTCAAGGCTGATTTCGAGGAGCATCCTCTTCCGAATGCTTAATTTCAAGGAATAATTTCAATTTACAAGCTACAAAAAGAATCGATTTTATTTTGAAAAGGTTGTGCGAAAATTATGCTACAGTTACACAATTGCTCTTGTCCTTGAGCGATTGCTTGATCCTTTTGATGATGTCGGAGATGCTCTGCCGAAGGAGCATGTGCCTTGCGTCCAGGTCCTTTATCCTTGCAGATGCCAGTATGCTGCTCATGAGGTCGAACTGGCTCTCTATCTCTATCTCGCTCTGGACCCAGTTGTAGGTTCCGATGATGTCCTTGATACGCTCCATCTTGGGCGTTATCTCGATGAAAGCTGCAGTTAGAAGTGCTGCAGAAATGGACATATAAGCATTATCTGGCACCTCTCCAGAAGCTTCAATTTCAGACATCATCTGGTCGTAGATCATCTTGGCTTCATTGGGGTGCGCCACCTCGATGCGAAGCTCCAGGATCCTGCCTGTGGTGAGTATAAGAGCAATAAGGTCCTTGTGCGTTCCAAAGGTGAATATCTCGGTGCATCGCTTCCAGAGATTGACTATCTCCTTGTAGCTCTCGACCTTCTCGGTATTAGCTACAATGGTAGCTGCCAGATAGGCACAGAGGAACTCGTGGGCCTCCATTGTGGGGGCCTCTCCAGACCTGATAAGCTCGGCCTTGACCTCACTGGCCAGTCTATTGATCTCCTCTGGTTGCTTGACCTCCTGCTTGAGGTCCATTATACGTCCCGTCGTGAGTATCAGCGACAGAGTGTCCAGCGAGTCATCTATGGTCAGATCACAGCACTGGGCATCGAACAGTTCGATGATATCTGTGATGGTTTCGACCTCGTACGATCTGGAGATACACGTCACCGTAATGAAGCCAGCCAGTATCTCTCTGTCATCCAATCCCAACGTGGTCGCGATATCAGAAATGGGACTCACCAGACCAAGAAGGGGGCCAGAGGTTTTTAAAGATTATGGGCTGAAGTGGACAAAGTATTAGTGTTCACATGGGGTTCCAGATGGCGTGCTCCTAACTGCTGACCAGTTCGACCTCCTCATAGAGGACATCACCTCCCAGCATAGTATGGACAAGAGGGACCTTCTAGAGAGGATAGACAAGGTCAGCATTGAGATGGGTCGACTACTGGACAGGTCCACAAGCGGTGTCTTGTACCTACTTGACATAGGCATGCTGGCCCCGTTCACGAACATCAAGTATGCGGAGCCGTCAGAGACGATGTCCGCTATCTTCGAAGTTCCCCTCTCGGGCACTGTAACGACACGTCAGGGGCCTGATGGTAGAAGCTCCAAAGAGCTCCTTCTGGACGTTCAGGATAACACGGGATCCATCACAATGGCGCTGTATGATGGTCCTGCCATCGAGTTCTTCCAAGCTATGGATGAGAACAAGAAGGTCCTTGCGTTCAACCTCCTGTGTAAAGAGACGAAGGCGGGGCTTGTGCTTCGTACCACCAAGGGCACACACCTGTTCCACTTCGAAGGTAATGACTTCGTTCTCAAAGGATTGCTTGACGCTGTGGATGGTATGCAGTTCATGAGCATCGACGAGATCAACACCGACGATACCATCGCAAGCAACATCCCGCTATCCGGCACGATCACCCGGATGCAACCCCTACATCGGTTCAACAGGAAGGACGGGTCGGAGGGCTGTATCTTGAAGTGCGAGCTCTTCGACGGCACGGGAATGACGTGGTTGGTCTTTTGGGATTCCCTTGCTGAAGGATTACAGGATCTCAAGGAAGGGGACGGTATCGACATCGTCGGAGCCTACAAGAAGGCAGGCGATATCGGGACGCTGTACACCAACTATCGGACGCGTGTTAACCGCCGACAGTAGGCGTTATCTTATGCTTTACATATGCTTTTAATATAGCTTGCGATGTACCATCATATTCTTTTGCGTTTGTACAGCGTGATCTCGAAGCTCTCACTCATGTACTAATTCTCGGTCTGACGAAGTACTTATGTTTCTATGCAGGAATATCTTATCGTTAGATAGGTGTGATATTTTGTAATATGAATGAATTCGCTTCTATATATGATGTTCGCCATCTTGAAAAACATTGGCTACTTGTAAACGATGCCTTTTTAACATATGACTTCCATCGGGTACTTATATGATGTTCATGGTCGTTCTTTGGTGGATCTCGACCTTGATACGGTTCCTTCCGATGCTCAAGGAGCATTTAAGGCCGTTTGTACTACCGATATGGCTAAAAACATAAGATTAGCATAAGATATCGGGGTAACTTTTATATCCTTTTATCAGAATCCCTATATTGGCACAGCTAACCTCCCCATGTGAACATATGATTATCCGATGGGGCTTGACCTAAACACTCAATTACTCCAATAGGAGGCGTGAAAACTATGTCAAACTTCACAACGGTTCGCAAGGGCTACAAGTACATGTCTACTGATCGTGCAAAGATCCGCAAGGGCGAGAAAGAGAACACCCGCAGGCTCTCCGAGAGAAGGAGGATCATCCGGGACAAGATCTCAAGGTCCGACAACAAGCCATCCGACGGCGCTATCGGGATCCTTGATACAAAGTATCTCAACTTTGACGGTGACATCGTTCGTATCATGACCATCGGCAGGAAGTAAGGTAGGATCTAGGAGGTGTTTTCTTTGCCTAGACGCGCTACCGTGAAAGTTGTCGAACAGGAGCACGAAAGCTCCAGGGCCATGGAGAAGATGACGTTCCTCATCGAGTCCGATGACCTAAAGGATGCATACACAATTGTCGGGATGTCCGACGAGTACAAGAACGTGTCCGAGGTCATCAGGGCTGCTGTGAAGGCGTTCATCAAGGCCTATTACGAGGAAGAGGACGACGATACTCTGTCAGTTCAGCTTCCACCCAAGCTTAAGAAGCGGCTCTCCCTCCTTGTCACTGCAAA
The DNA here is from genome assembly GCA_028279585.1 of Thermoplasmatota archaeon. Taxonomy (GTDB): domain Archaea; phylum Thermoplasmatota; class Penumbrarchaeia; order JANQNL01; family JANQNL01; genus JANQNL01. The sequence continues at coordinate 7,540 of JANQNL010000215.1, read as the reverse complement.
GGAGTTCACAACGCAGGAGGACGCCGTGGAGTATGCGGTCAGGGAACTGACCAAAGAATACAAAGAGGAGATCGACGACGCCGCTAGGACCGCTAAAAAGCGGAAGGCAGACCTCGACGAGGACGATGAGGACCTATGAGCAGTAACCAACATGGCGGAACTCGAAGGCTTCACACGTTGCCGGAGATCGATCGCCATCGTTCTGCAGGGTACATCGTCCGCAAGGTCCTTCTCCCACGTCACAGACGTAAGAGGGGCCAGACTGACATAGCCGAGTTCGGGGCGGCCGCTGCCGCCCCCGATCCTCGGGATAATGCCGAAGGACCCGAGTGGACCCCGCCACCAGGACATACAGGCAAGTACAATCTTTTACCACAACCACTGCGTGCAGTGCTCAACATCTCTGATAATGGTAAGGCATGCGAGGAGTTCAGGGTAGTTCTGATGAACACCCTTGCCTTCGCCTTCGACCTTGCTGTGCACGGTGTGGACGGGGACCACCATGGTGCTCTCATAGCACTAGGTAATACAGATAACATGATGAAGTGCTCCTCGGAGCTCCTCACCAATCCCTTTGCAGGACACACGGATGTTGACCTTTCCATATTCGACTCACAGTTCCTGCGCTCACTCAAGTATTATACACAATTCGATGGCTTTGTCGGGATCAGGTCCGACGGTGTGGCTGCATTCTGCGGCCGTTCCATCGACATAAGCGGCGCAGACGCCGTAAGACCTGCGCGCCTCAACGGCCGCGGGACCAGGCACAAGTATGCCTGGCTGCTCTCCAGGGAGCTTTCCGATTGCGTGGTCATCACGCTCTCCCAGAACAGGGACATCACGGTCTGGGAGAAGGGGCAGCGGATAGGCGGATGGAAGCTTCAGAAGGGAGTCAAGTCACATTACATCATCACTCCGCTGGAAAACTACAAGGAGCCAGAGCTTGCGCTCTACGAGCCGGAAGAACTGGACCCTGCAGAACATATAGAAGTACAGTAAGGTGAACCAATGGCACAGATGGCACTCAACACGACTCTCTCATCGTTCGATGATATGCCGGAATGTCCTACCCAAAGGGAGGATCATCCTGTAGATCCAGATGAAGAGCTCATCGCAGATGTGGTGTCCAACGACGTCGTGGAGGCTGTGGTTAACCTCGCACAGAGGCTGTCCGCAGAAGGTGTGGAGAACAAGTGTGTAAAGGCCAAGATCATCATCGCCAGGAAGATGGACCTCTTTTTGAACACCAACCAGTTCATCCTGGACCCGACCAAGGGTTTCGGTGATGACAGGCCTAACATAATGGACGAGAACCTATACCATAGCATAACCTGCTGGGCCCAGCTCCCTGGATGCATCGGCATCGATGAGAATGGGGACATCCACTTTGCAGCCAGGGAGCTTTCCGGCAAAAAGACGCTGTGGGAAGAATGTCACTGGGGGCTGGAGGCGGCACGTCGGATGGACGTGATAGCTGTGAACGTTGTGGACTGGGACAGGATCGCCATCTGTATCAATGGTGAGCTGCAGTTCATGGTCAGCGAAGAGCTGATGGGATAGTAGGAATAACTCCTTTCAGTTCCTCGCGTCAAGACTTCTACACTCGGAACTTCAGGACGCTGCAACGAGCTGCAAAGCAGCTCACTGCACGTTTGGATGTTAGGATCGCATTCGCACCGACCTAAACATCCAAACGCTACTGCGGTCTCGTAGATAACTATTGATACCGCATGCGAGTTGAAGAAAGTGCTCGGAAACGATCGTTTCCTTTCTTCAACTATCCAAACAATTCATCGATCAGCTGCTCCTCATTGTCTTCGAACAGCTGGTCTGTCATATCCTGGATCTGCACAGCTACCCTCAACGCTTCTTCCAACCTGTTCTCACCAATGAGTGGTTTGATGTTAGCGAACAGCTGCTCCAGTGGACCGGAGTCAAGACCCGCGTTCTGGGCCTGCGAGATGGCCTTCTTGGTCTCGATGATCTCCTGGGCTAGGAACTCCTGGATCTTCTCATCAGCAGTGGAACGAGCGAGCTCGACCCAGTACTGGAGAGTAACGAAGTCCTGCGCCTCCAGGGCTGGCTGCCCTTGCTTCAGCATATCATACATCTCTGAGATGTCGATGCCTAGGCGCTTGGCCAGGGCGAGGATCTCTCGGGCAGAGCGGAGCTGTCCCAGAGCATCCCTTTTCTGCATCTGCGCGGTGATGTGGTTACGGGAATCTGCAAGGAGATGCCGTGCCTTACCTGCCTTGCCGTGGTTGTACCAATGGTTGGCCTCGTCCATGGCAGCTGCGGCCAGTCTGACGTCAAGACCGGCCTGCTTGGCATTGTATAGCATCTCTCCGGTCTGCCTGAAGTCATCCATGATGTCGCCTGCCCAGATACCGGCCTGCTGGTCGGCCATAGCTTGAGGGTCGGAAGCTACAGAACCATTGAAGGTGGAGCGGGCCTCGTCGTAGACCTTGCGCTGATCCTCGTCGAGGAGGATGGACCGGGCCTCATTTATCTGCTTCATCTCCTGTTCGGCGACCTCTTTGAGCTTGGGACCGAGGGTGGAGACCCTGTCTGGGTGATACTGTTCTGCCAATGAGCGGTAGGCCTTTTTGATGGTTGACCTATCAGCGTCCATAGGGACGCCCATAATCTCGTAATAGTCGATATTGACGTTCATTGCCGGTTTCTCCCCCAACGGCGCAGATACTAGCTATACCCCATCTGGTTCGTTGTTTATTAGGGTTATGGATATGTTCGATTCTCTCGTGCAAAAGGAGGCTATCTAAATGGCGAGAAATTCCTCCCGTCAGGGCAATTAATTTCGGAATGTCTCGGCCCTTCTGCGCTATACCGTCACAGCCCCTAGCAAGCGCATGGGCCGCTCATTTTCATTTATGATGGCTAGCGCTAGGATCACGAAAATGAGCGGACCCAGAGAGATTCGAACTCCCGTCACCGGCTCCGAAGGCCGGCAGGATATCCAGGCTACCCTATGGGCCCAAATTAGGGAGGTCGCCTAATCCTTCCTCCAATATAATCATTTTCTTCTGATGGAGCCAACCACTATTTCTCAATGAACTCCAGCAACGGCTCGATGTTCTTCTTGCTCACGTAGCTCACCCCCTCGGAAAGCTTCCGCTTCTCCTCCGGGTCCTCCTCCATCTTGGCCACGTTCTTCATGATGATCTTATGGAACCCACCCCACTTATCCGGCTGTATCGCACCAGGCAGATAGAAGGTCCCGACCTTCTTCAGGTTCAAGCCATTCAGAGACCTCGGGATAAAATCGTTCACCTCTGGCTTTTCAGGTTCTGTTCCCCCAACCGCGAAGATGACCAGCTTCTTCCCCTTCAGAACGTCCCAGTTCTTCTTGATCCACTTGGCACCCTTCATCTTCCCAGCCATCACCCATCCCCCGACCACGACGACTTCCACGCCATCAACGGAGCTCTTCTTACCCAGCTCCTCGACCTTGAAGCCTGTGGCCTTCCCGATCATCTTGGCATATCTCTTCGTGGAGCCATACTTCGAAACGAACAATACCTTGCCTTTGGTCATTGCTTCACATCCAGGCGTAGTTGGAAAGCACTCTTGGTAAATAATAAATACCACAGGAAATTCTGGGTGCCCCATGGCTCCCAAGCTCAACACCTTCGAGGTGCTGAAGCGCTCCGCCCTTGGCCGCATCGGAAGGTTCAGGACAGCCCACGGCAACATCGAGACACCAACGATACTGCCAGTGATCAATCCGAACCTCATAGGCGAGCCTGGGAACCTATCCCCACAAGAGATAAAGAAGGAGTTCAGGGCCGACGCCGTCATCACCAACTCATACATCATCTGGCAGAGCGATGAGCTCAAGGAGAAGGCATTGTCTGATGGGGTCCAGAAGCTCATCGGATTCGATGGGGCCGTAATGACCGATTCCGGAACCTTCCAGATGTATATGTACGGGGATGTCCAGGTCGAACCTCTCGAGATCGTGAAGTTCCAGAGGGACATCGGTTCCGACATTGGAACTATCCTGGACCTGTTCACAAAACCAGACGAGGACAGAGAAAAGGCAGAAAGCGACATAGAAGGCACTTTCGAGCGAGGACAGGGCTCGGTGGGTGTTAAGGGCGATATGGCCCTTGCAGGCACCATACAGGGCGGTGTATACCCTGATCTGCGCTCGCTTGCTGCAAAACGCATGTCCAGCTTAGATTTCGACGTCCATCCGATAGGCGGTGTGGTCCCGATAATGGAATCCTATCGCTACAAGAAGCTTACAGAGGTTATCCTTGCAGCGAAAAGGGAATTGAACCCTGCAAGGCCAGTGCACCTGTTCGGAGCAGGTCATCCGATGGTGATACCACTCGCAGTGGCCCTAGGATGCGACCTCTTCGATTCTGCTTCATATGCGAAGTTCGCAGCACAGGGTAGGATGATGTTCGCGGACTCAACCCGATTCCTCAAGGACCTGGATGACCTACCATGCAGCTGTCCGGTCTGCAGTGGTCATACGATCCAGGAGCTCAAGTCCCTGGACAAAGCCACACAGACCAAGATGCTTGCAAGGCACAATCTTCACGTTACGTTCAAAGCTCTCCGCCAAGCACGCCAGGCCATCTACGAGGGCACGATCTGGGAGCTTGCGGAGAGGTCGTTGCATGACCACCCCCGGCTCAACAGGGCTTTGGAGTCCATCTATACGGAACCAGAGCTGCAGGAGAGGCGGGAGCCCACTGCTGGTCGTAGGTTCTTCTACACCTGCCCTACCTCGATGCAGAGACCGCTGGTCAGGCGGTTCAAGCAGAGGTTCATTGAGCGTTACAGACCACGGACCAAGTACCTCCTGATCGGGTTCATGGGTAACCTCGAAGCGAGGAAGCCATACGGCACAGCCTTCGCAGATGACATACGCAAGCTCCGTGCGGTGTCCGATGCTGACATCATGTTCATGTCATACTACGGACCGGTCCCATTGGAGCTGGACGAGGTTTACCCCATCGCACAGTCCCTGGTCCCTGACGTCCATCAGCTTCCAAAGGATGTCCAGGAGAAGCTCAAGGACGAGTTCGAGAAGTTCTCCCACGACAACGAATACCAGATGGCGGTCATGTATGACGGTGACACGACCATCCTGGACGTGGAGAACTGGTATGATGACGTGCCGATGCGGACCCATGTGTTCGATAGGGTCCTGGCGGTCTCGGACTTCCAGTTCGGAAATGCAGCCACAGATGCGATGTTCCCGAAAAAGGATGACATGAACTGGGTCACCAACGAGGTCAAGATAAAGACCTCCAGGAAGACCGGCAAGATCCGTAACGTTATCGTAGAGGGAGAACACATCCTTTCCATGCGAGCGCATGACGGGCTGTTCACGCTTAAACAAGATGGAGCTAAGAGGATCCTGGCAGGAACGAAAGCTCCGACGAACAGGCTTGTTGTAAATGATGACTCCGTGCCATTCAACAAGGAAGGCAAGTCGGTGTTCGCTCCGTTCGTCATCTCTGCAGACCCAGACCTGCGACCCATGGACGAGTGCATCATCGTCGATGGCAACGACGAGTTCGTGGCGGTCGGTAGGATGAGGCTGGCACCTGACGAGATAGAGTTCTTCAAAACAGGCATCGCAGCCGAGGTCAGGTCAGGCTCTGACGACGAAGATTAGGTCTTTTTCGACCTTCCCCAAGGCATGTCCAGAAGTAAGAAGGGAGTGCAAGCCAGGAGAAGGGAGGCTGTGAACGTCAAGACCTGGATGTCGACGGCGGAGTCGCCTCCTATGTAGGTGGAGAGGGCAGAGAACCTGGTGATGCCGAAGAATACCACGAAGGTCACGACAAGGACGATGAGTGAAGCTCCAAGCGATATGAGAAGCTGCATTTTGGACCTTGGTCGTGTGGGGACCTCGACCTCCTCGGTCCTGTGCTTCGAGGTAAGGATCATGTCCATGAGGAACAGAAGAGGGACCACAAGGACAATGACCAGGATGATCGTGTGGAGGATGTTGACTATCCCGTATGCTGGGATGGTGACAGCCACAAGACCGACGTATGAGACTACGGCAAGAGTCGAGATCCGTTTGTCCTTCGAGATGGACCCTATTATGACCATAATGAAGCTGACAATGCTCCAGAGCAGCAGGAGTTGGACCATGAGGCTGGAGGCATCACCCAGGACGTTCAGTCCGATGAAGAACAGCATGACCGAGAGGTAAAGCGAGATGTAGACGAACAGCAAGGTCTGGACAAGGAGCCTTTCCACCTTCTTCGGGATGAATCCAAGAAGCTTCTTCTCCGCCATCATGCCAACCCCTTGATGTTGCGTAAGATGGCGGAACCGTCCATCTTCTCGTTCGTGTCTATCACTGTGACACCTATCGAGCGAAGCCGAGAGATGATCACAGAGCGCTTCTTGTATCGCATATAGAGCTTCTCCACAAGACTTGGTTCGATGTCAGCCTCGGAGTAATTATAGTAGCCTGTGAACGGACTGATGACCACAACGCGACCCTTTCTTGCATTGGCAAGCTTCACGGCCTTGAGGAGCGCATCTGCGTCTGTCTCCATGTCCGTGATGAAGATGAAGAGCTCACCGGAAGGAGCCTTGCGTGCCATTCGCTCGACAGCCTGGTAGACTCCCCTGGTAGAGCGCATGTCCCCACCGATCCTGTCTGGTGTGACCTTGGAGACGAAGGGTGCGACCTTGCCCATGAATGTCACCGTCTGTTGGTCTGGCTTCTCCTCCTCGGCCATTATCCTGGCAACGGACACATCCATGGCTGTAGCGGATACCTTGGATTCCTTGCCGGTGACGATGGATCCTGGGAGATGATGGAGCCTTTCGAAAAGGATGTTGTACTGCTCCTTCTTGGTGCCAGGTTCGATGAAATCGACGACCCGCTTCTCATCATAGACAGCCATGCCGACCGGGTGACCTTTGGAATGGAACACCTTGAGCAGCTGAATGGCAAGGGCCACGCCATGGTCGAGCTTGGTGTTACCCTTGGTCCCCTTGCGCATCTTTCTGGAGCTGTCCATCATGAGGTATGTGGGGACAGATGCTTCGTTCTCGAAGACCTTGGTCATCATCTTGAGCAGACGGGAAGATGCCTTCCAGTCCACATCCCTGATCCTGTCAGTGGGATCGTAATCCCGGACTCCGTCGTAGTCGCTCTGTCTGACCCTGTACATCCTGGACCTGGTCTTGTCCGTTATCTCCAGGGACTGTCCCTTGGCAAGGGCCTTTGCGCGCTTGACAGCATCCAGTGAGGAGTGGGCTCGGACATCGTACCTGGATGGGTCGACGTAGGTCCTCTTGAACAGACCGCGCCTGTCCATTGTGGACACCATGGCCTTTGCCAGGTCTGAGTTCCCCCTACGCTTGACGACCACACGGTATTCGAACTCTTCATAGGTCGGTCCATTGGATACGAAGGAGTGTTCCAGCTTGCCGCCTTTAAAGATCACTCCTGGGGAGAGTTCCTCTTTGACTGTGACCCGCAATCCTTCAGCTTCTGTGAAGACCTTCACCTTAACCGTGAACTCCCGAGCCT
>JANQNL010000186.1 GCA_028279585.1 Thermoplasmatota archaeon | reverse complement strand
CTGAAACCAGGCCTTTTCGATAGCCTGCTGATCTCCTCTCCGTGGAGGGTCACGACATGAGGGATCTTGGATGAACGTGAGACAGCCCGACCGAGGACGCCAGGTCCTGGAAGCGAATGGGAATGAACGATGTCCACATCGAGCTTTTGGAGGGCCTTTCCCCCAGCTATCCTGAAGCTTGCGATGGACATCCCGGGTGTCTTGAAACGGGGTATCTTGACGAGCTTGACCTTGCCCTTTTCGAAGTGCTTCCGGACCTTCTCTTCGGTGGTGCCTTGGCCGATGTCACTGTAGGCTGTTGTCACCTTGCAGCCCTGGTTAGCAAAGGATGGAAGGAGGTCTTGGAGTAGAGATTCTACTCCGCCTCCGCCTCCGAGGGTACGTGTGATCGTGAGAAGCCGAATTTCATCGGTCATCGGAGGCCTCCTTGAGGTGGTCGATGAGTGAGCTGTATCGATCGATGATGTTGCTCCACTGGAAGTTGGAAATGACATGATCTCGAGCATTATCAATATGGTCCTTGGCAGTGCCATCCAGGACCTGCTCGAGCTTGCTCGTCAGATCGGCTGGATCTCCAGGTTCGAAGTAGATTGCGTTGGAACCAAGAACGGCCCTGTTCCCATCGATGTCGCTTGCCACGACCGGGATGCCGATAACTGCAGCTTCCATCAGAATGGACGGGAAGCCCTCAGAGTCAGAGGGTAGGACGAGAAGATCGGAGCCTGCGATGGTCTCGGATGGGTCCGATATCCATCCGGTGAACTCGCAGTTGATATCCTTTCTCGATGCGAGCTCCTTCCACTCAGCCATCATGGGTCCATCGCCGATAATGGTCAGAGCAACATCGTCAGTGTTCAGGTCCGTGACGGCTTCAAGCAGGAGGTCCAACCGTTTCTCTGGTTGGAGAGAACCTGCGAAGACGATCCTCTTGGTCCGATCATCTTTCGGCTTCCATGAAGGATAAGCGTCCGGAAAGATCCCGTTCGGAATAACCTCGACCTTATCTGGCGAAGAGATCCTCTCCATGACCAGGTCTGCCAGGTACTCATTGATACAGACTATCCTGTCCAGCGAATCCAGGAGCGGACCGGAGATCTTTGTTAGCATCGTCTTCCGGACCGGAGGATGGGTCGAGAAGAGCACACCTTGACCATGGACCACACCGATGGTCGGAGGCCTCTTCGTCATGTTCGAGGGTAGACCCCCCATGGCCATCAGGGTCGAGTATGCGATGATGATGATGTCCGGCTCGGTCTCGGTGATGGCCATGGACATCTCCTTGGGTGTTGGGCGTGCAAGGACCATTGCACCTGCTAACCTCTCTTTCAGATGAGGATGCTCGGGTCTCTGACCGAAGTAGACCTCTTGCACTTCATGGCCTGCATCGTCAAGCGCCTTGGCAAGCTCCGCTGTCTTGACAGCGACGCCTCCCTGGCCTGTGATGTGGGCCATGACCGTGAGCCTGACCATGAATGAAGAAAAGGAGTGGTTGTATTTTAAAGGATTGGAGGGGGTGGGACCTGCGCTCAATTTAATAACCACCCTGCGATTCGGGTACCATGGACATCGCCTTCTACGACCTCGGCAATGTCGAAAAACCCCTGGGAAAGCTCCACACAAAAAAGGGCGAGCCTAGGCTGAAGAAGGACGAGATGATCATCCAGGAATTGAACACTGTCAAGTGCGAGATCAGATTGTTACTGCTACCCATGGTCTGGTCACCACTGTTCTCAAAACCCATCATGTTGAACACTGCTGAGGGGTCGCTCTACAGGACCTCTGACCGCTTCATCTATCTTCGCGAGCCCGACCATAAGAAGATCATGATGAACAAAAGGATCGGAGACGACCTGGCAACAGACCTGGCATTCCAGGCGAAAGTGTGGCAGCGAAGGGAGTGGAAAGAAGGGTTCATCATCTCACAAAAAGAGATATCGAACTTCATAAGAAGACCCGGATGGGGAAGCATCATCAATGTGCTTTCCAAAGGGAAAAGATACCGGATCATCCTGCGATCTCCAATGGCAGGCGAACTCTAACGATCGTTAAACTGAGACCACAGTAAAACCGTGGTCATCTGTGATTGATAGGATTTCGTAGTTGTCGATAACAAATGTACAGATTATGGTCTCTTTTTGTGTATTATTTGTTATATATATGCGGAAAATATGCAGAGAATGATACTAAGTATTTATATAGCCGCCATAATCGACATCCAGGTTCGTTAGTAGATACTTCTGTACCGGGGTGTTGATAATGAAGTGGCAGGAAAACCGATCAAGCTTTGCTCCGTTGCTTGCGTTGGTGCTGTGTTGTCTCATGTTGGCAGGTCCATTGGTCGGACTTGCAGGAAGGACGAACATCACCGATATAACAACGGAAATCGGCGAGGGCGACGATGCGTTCGTTCCCGAGCCTTTGGACATGGACACTGAGTTCGATTCCACGTTCAGAGTGGACCTCAATACGAGAGCTCCATTGAACATGGATACAGGGACCACGCGGTTCGATACAAGAGATGCACTGAACTCTGACTGGGACACTGCCACCCAGGACTACAGCGGCGCACCATCGGACTTCTACGTCTACGTTCCCTCCGGTTGTTCCTA
>JANQNL010000156.1 GCA_028279585.1 Thermoplasmatota archaeon | reverse complement strand
AAGTGGCTTGAAGGGGAAATTCGCGGTCCCCCCCAACCCACCACCCTCCCCCCCGGACCTTTGAAAAGGTTCGATCCAAACAGTGGGGTCAAGGACCCCACAAGCGGCCTTCGGCCGCATTTTTTTGCCTCGGGTTCTCATATCACCATTGCCCATTCGAACCGTCGGCCGGAACGACTGACCTCCAATTTACCTGCTCGCTCGCAAAATACTGGCTAGTGGGGTCTTTGGGCTTTGGTCTTCTCTTCTGCCCTATTATATTATAGTGAATATGGGAACAGAAAACACTTAATAGGGATATCCTAATGGGGGCCACTCTTGGGTGGGAACATGACCCTGATAATCTGCGAAAAGGACAACGCTGCAAAAAGGATCGCAAACATACTTTCCGGGGCCAAGGACAAAAAGGAGGTCCAGAACAAGGTCTCCGTCTACCGGTTCAACAAAGGAAAAGAGGAGTTCGCCGTCATCGGACTGCGAGGTCACATCCTGAACCTCGATTATCCTGGAAAGTACAACCAGTGGGGTGAGGTGGACCCCAGGGAGCTTATCTCAGTACCACCCATCAAGGACATCACGGCCTCCGGGATCGTGACCGTGCTCCGCAAGCTTGCAAAAGAGCACGACGATGTCATAATCGCCACTGACTTTGACCGGGAAGGAGAGCTCATCGGTGTGGAAGGCCTCCACATCGTCGAGGAAAAGAACGACAAGGCCCAGGCCTCCAGGGCACGCTTTTCAGCCCTGACCAAGACCGAGGTCACAGAGGCCTTCGACAATCCTTCCGAGATAGATTACAACCTCTCTGACTCTGCAGAGACAAGACAGATAATCGACCTGGCATGGGGCGCTTCCCTCACCAGGTTCATCTCCATCAACGCCGATCAGATAGGCAAGGACTTCCTGTCCGTGGGCCGTGTCCAGTCACCAACCCTGGCCATCGTGGTCGACAGGGAAAAGGAGATCAAGGCGTTCATTCCAAAGCCTTACTGGGAGATCATCGCCCAGCTCGGCACCAACGGTGCAGAGTTCCAGGCAAAGCACAAGGAGGATAGGTTCTGGAAGAAGGATCAGGCCACATCCACCTACGACAAGGTCAAGGGCGAGTCCAATACCAAGGTCGTCAAGAGGAACACGAAGAAGAAGAAGGAGCAGCCACCTGCGCCTTTCGATACCACAGCGTTCCTCCGCGCCGTCAACACCCTTGGCGTGTCAGCCCCCAGGGCAATGTCCATTGCCGAGGACCTATACACCAACGGATACATCTCATACCCAAGGACGGACAACACGGTCTATCCAGCATCACTTGAGCTTCGCGATATCCTCGAGGAGCTCGAAAAGGGTGACTTCTCGGACCTTGTCAAAAAGATCCAGAAGAAGAAGGAGCTCAAACCCACAAGGGGTAAGAAGTCCTCTACGGATCATCCTCCTATCCACCCTGTAGGAAGCGTGGACAAGGGAGCTATCTCCAAGGACCATTGGAAGGTCTACGAGCTCATCGTTAGGAGGTTCCTGGCAACCCTTGCAGACCCTTCAGAGTCCGAGGTCGTCACAGCAGAGTTCGACATCAACGGAGAGATCTTCAGCTCATCCGGAACAACTCTCATCGTCCCAGGATGGAGGGAGTTCTACCACTACTTCCAGCAGAAGGAGTCCACCCTCCCACCGTTCGAGGAGGGCGACACACTCGATATCAACACCCTTGACCTGCTTGACAAGGAGACCAAGCCTCCGAACAGGCACACACAGGGTAGCCTCATCCAGGAGATGGACAAGCTCGGACTTGGCACCAAGTCAACAAGGCACGAGATCATCCAGAAGCTCTACGAGCGAGGATACATCGAGAACAGCCCACCACAGCCAACCCTTACAGGGTTCGCGGTGGTCGAAGCACTCGAGAACTATGCCAACGTCATAACCAAGCCTGACATGACCTCTACCCTGGAGAACGACATGGACGAGATCGCCCAGGGCAACAAGGACAAGGACTCTGTCGTCAACGAGTCCAGGGACATGCTGGAAAAGATCTTTGACGCTCTTGAGAAGAACAGGGAGAAGATCGGCGAGGACATCAAAAAGGCCCTCTACGCCCAGAACATCGTCGGTGCCTGCCCCCGCTGCGGCCACGAGATGTATGCCACCAAGTCCAGGTGGGGCAAGAGGTATGTCCGCTGCTCATACTCACCACAGTGCCAGAACACCTATCCGCTCCCACAGAGGGGAAAGCTGGTCTACACAGACAAGGTCTGTGAGACCTGCAGGTCGCCACTGGTGCGCCTCATCAGAAGGGGAAAGCGCCCATGGGAGTTCTGTGTGAACATGCACTGCCCCACCAAGAACGAAGAGGGTGCCTCAGATGGCTGATGAGCCTTCGGGCACACCACCAACCCCTATTCCACTGGCCCCCAGCTCGAAGGAGGCCGTAACGTCTCACATGGAGAGACTGAAGGTTCACTCTACTGGTCAGGAGATAATGACCCCCAAGGGGAGGCATCACAGCATCCTCATCGAGGGGTTGAACTCTCTGGAAGCTAACTTCCTAAAGCAGGGCCTGCTCTCCCTTGGCGGAGAGGTCGCCCTCCCATACCACCTGATAGGCGAGAGCCCTGAGAAGGGAAGATGCATCGCCATGGGCACTACTTCGCAGTTCGAAAAGCTTGCAGCTAGACTTGAGCTCCAGCCGTATGGTCTGGCAGCTTTAGGCAAGAGGATCCTTACGACCGTCGAGGCACTCGACCGACCAATCAGGCTGAACGTCTGGTGGACAGTGGAGGTCGATACTCCAACCGGTTCAAGGAAGCTCGAGGTCGGCGAGAGGACCCTCATCATGGGTATCCTGAACGTCACCCCGGACTCGTTCTACGATGGGGGAAACTACCCCGACGTGACAGCAGCGGTCGAAGCCGCTAAACAAATGGTGGCCGAAGGTGCGGATGTCATCGACATCGGCGGAGAATCCTCCCGACCCTTCGCAGAACCAGTAACTCTGGAGGAGGAGCTAGAGCGTGTCATACCGGTCATCGAGGCCCTTGCACCAGAACTTGAGGTTCCCATCTCCATCGATACCTACAAACCAGAGGTCGCAGCCAAAGCATTGGACGCTGGTGCAAGTATCGTCAACGACATCTCTGGCCTTAGGAATGAAGAGATGATCGCCCTTGTCGCAGAGCGCAAGGTCCCAGTGGTCCTGATGCACATGCTCGGCGAGCCCAGGAACATGCAGACGGACCCGAAGTATGAGGACGCACCGTCGGAGATCTATGCATATCTCCACATACAGGTGCAAAAAGCTGTGGCTGCTGGGATACTTCCACAACATATAATAATCGACCCCGGGATAGGGTTTGGCAAGACGGTGTCCAACAACCTCGAGGTCCTGGAAAGGCTCCATTCCTTCAGAGGATTGGGCTGCCCAGTTCTTGTTGGAGCTTCGAACAAAAGCTTCATCGGAGCTGTGCTGGACAAAGAGGTCGATGCCAGGCTCACAGGCTCTGTGGCTGCAGCTGTGGCTGCAGTGATGCGAGGCGGTGACATCGTCAGGGTCCACAATGTGGCCGAGACCAAAGAGGCCGTGGACCTCGCAGATGCCATCCTTAAGGCATCGCACTAACAAGGAGGACGAGGCGCTGAAGGCAAGCACCCGACGACTATGGCTCGCAAGACTTGCGACGACCATCATCATCGTTGCAATAGCCCTGCAGTTCGTCCCGTTCCAATCAACAGCTGCATCTGATGATGCCATCGAAATAACGCTGGTGGGGGATGTCATGCTTGGCAGGAACGTCGGCGACCTCATCGACCAACAGGGCTCGTCCTACCCGTTCACAGAGACCAAGGACCACCTCTCCAGCTCTGATATCACGTTCTGCAACCTTGAGAATCCGGTCACTGACGAGGACACCCCTTTCCTTCAAAAGACCTACCAGTTCAAGGCTGACCCGAGCACCGTGAACGGCCTCGTTTGGGCAGGCTTTGATGTTGTATCGCTTGCTAACAATCACATCATGGATTACGGCCCAACAGGTGCCAATGACTCCATCACCAACCTCGAGGACTCCGGTCTCCATCACGTCGGCCTATGGCATGGCCAGGATGCAGCTGTGGACGCGATCCAGAGACCAATGATCATCAACTCTTCCGGGACCAAGGTGGGATTCCTGGCATACACCGAGGCCATCCCGAGCAGCGTTGAGGGTTCCATAGATCAGGCAGGACCATGCCCCCTGGACCCTACGCTCATGGAAGCTGACATCACCTATGCCAAGGACCAGGTCGACATCCTCATGGTCTCCATCCATTGGGTCTACCAGCCACAGTATGACTACAGGCAGCTTCTCCGGCAGGAGGAGCTTTCCAAGGACGTCATCGATTGGGGTGCTAATGTGGTCATAGGACACGGCCCCCACGTGGTCCAGGATATTATCGGATACCACGATGGTCTCATCTTTTATTCACTGGGTAACTTCGTCTTCGACATCAGGGAAACCCAGTCATACCTTGAGCGTTATGACGAGCTGCCCTACAACACCTCTGATGAGATGAACGAGAAGATCCTGTCCTCGGTCATTGCCAAGGTGGAGATGAAGGGAAGTGAGATCGTGACCCTTTCCCTTACGCCTGTCAACTCTGACTACACGACAGTGGATGACCTTCTCGGCGGTGTTAAATACAAACCCCGGGTAGTCGGGGAGACCAAGGTCTATGATGTGTATAATGGTCTTGAGATCACAGAGGGAGATATAGAGGATGGCTCTGGTCACGAAGGACCCAGGCCTGCCTGGCATGTCGTCCTTTCCATAATCGTCCTGGTGGTATCCGTCGCAGTTAACGTGTTCATTCTTTACATGGTGCTTATCTGGAAACCCAACCCGGACAAGCCCAGCCTTATCAAGAAGCTCCTGTACGAGTGAGGTGAGACATTGACGTTACTTGTCTACAACATCGGACAGCTTGCAACAGCACAGGGACAGACATCTCCGATGAAAGGAGAGGTAATGTCCCAGATCACAACAATGGAGAATGCTGCTGTAGCTATCGAAGGTAAGACCTTTTCGAGCATCGGCTCATCCGAGGACCTGCTCGCAGAGTTCAGGGGCTCCGATGCCAAGCTTCTCGATGCTGGAGGCATGGGGGTTATCCCCGGTCTTGTTGACCCCCACACTCATCTCATCTTTTCCGGTTCCAGGGAGTTTGAGCTTAGGCTCAAGCTTGAGGGTAAGAGCTACATGGACATCCTGAACGCAGGCGGAGGGATCATCCACACTGTGTCCAGGACCAGAGCCGCAAGCGCAGAGCAGCTCTCGAATGAAGCAAAGCAGAGGCTCAACCGGATGCTCATGTATGGCACTACAACAGCCGACGCCAAGTCAGGCTACGGATTGGACACAGAGACTGAGATCCGCTCTCTGGAGGTCATACGGGACTTGGAGCATCCGATAGAACTCACCCCAACGTTCCTTGGTGCACACGCGGTCCCACCAGAGTTCAAGGGAGACCCATCAGGATACATCGACCACATCATCTCGGATATGCTCCCGATGGTTGCCGAACGAGGTCTTGCCCAGTATTGTGACGTGTTCTGCGAGGAAGGCGTGTTCGGAGTTGAGGATTCCGAACGGCTTCTCACAGCAGCAAAGGAACACGGACTGAAGCTCCGCGCTCACATCGACGAGATCGTTGATCTGGGAGGAGCCCAGATGGCCGCACAGCTCGGCTGTGAGACCACCGAGCATCTCGCGGTCACAGGCGACGAAGGCATCGCCCAGATGGCAGAGGCCGGTACCGTTGGGAACCTACTACCAGGCACCCCATACTCATTGATGTCCCCTATCTATCCAAGAGCTCGAGACATGATCGAGGCGAATTTCCCTATCGCTTTAGCAACCGACATGAACCCGAACTGTTACACAGAGTCCATGCAGTTCGTCATGTCCCTTGGTTGCTACATGATGAAGATGACCCCAGCTGAGGTCCTGGCAGCTTCGACCTACAATGCAGCTTGCGCTGTTGGCATGGAGGACACGGTCGGGACCATCGAGAGGGGCAAGCTCGCAGACCTCGTCATCCTCGATGTCCCGACCCACGAGCACATCCCGTACCACTTTGGAGTCAACCACGTCAGGCAGGTCATCAAGGCCGGTGAACAAGTAGTTAAGGACGGACTACCCTGCTACAACGGGTGAAGCTCATGGTCAAGTACGCTTACGTTCTTGCTTTTTCACAAGACCTTGAGAACTACATCATGGTCCACCATGCCACCAGGGATGGTTGGGAGATGCCTGGCGGAAGGATCATGAAGAAGGAGACCGCCGAGCAGGCAGCCGTCAGAGAGTTCAAGGAGGAGACGGGCCTCAACTTCAAACCACTGGCGTCCAGGTTCCACCAGGATGGTGTGGGATACATTGCTGTAGGTTTCTTCACAGGAACGGTAGCAGTCACTCGTCCAGATGAGATTGACGCCGTAGGATTGTTCTTTAAGCTTCCCTCTGACCTTTCCTACCCCCATGAGGAGTACATGGAGTACATCGATTGGGCAAGGGAAGTAATACCAAAGGTCAAGGCCCTACGTGGCTGATCAACCATTTTTGAACATGCCTCTGTCCGCTTTCACAGCAGCGACGAGCAGACCGATAAGGATAGGCAGCTCGACCAGGATGGCCATTGCGAACAGGCCGACGTTGGAAAGTATGCAGCATATCCCTCCGAGACCTCCGAGGGTCGCAAGGCCGTTCCAGAGGGCATGCATGAAGATACCGAACACCAGACCGATACCAACAGCCAATGCCTGGAATGGTTTTCCCCATCCCTTCCGGACCGCCATCCCGTAAAGGAAACCGACCATCACAGGTCCCATGACATGGAGCATCAATGAGAAGACGCTCCTGTAGACCGTGAGGATGGCAAATCCTGCTACCCCACCGCTCGAGTAGGCATTGAACCCATACAACAGGTTCTCGATGACGCTGAAGCCGACACCGAAGCAGATGCCGTAGATCATTCCATCAAGCTCGTTGTCCACCTGTTTTCTTGTGAACAGGAAACCGAAGGCCTTGTAGAACTCTTCCACAGGTGGTGCGACGAGCACAGCTGACAGGGCTCCAAGTGGTAGACCAATGGTTGTATTGAGGAAGAACGATGGAAGCGTGGACATCATTCCCCAGAACAATGCTCCGAGGACGTACTTGCGAGGTTCAGGTTCATACCTGTCCCACGAGAAGATGAACGACACCCAGATCACAGCAGGAAGTGTGATCGCAAAGACGATGAGCGGAGCAGAGAGGATGATGAATCCCCAGTGGTAGAAGTCACCAAGGGCAACGCACACTATGGCCAATGTCATGCTCACGATGAACAGGACGATGAGCAGAGCGAAGTGGGGGAAGCCCCAGACCTGGCCTCCGATGGAGTACTTCTTCTTTGCCGCATCAGACTTCAGATACTCTGTTCTGGAATGTGCAGCTGCTAACCCCTGTTTCTCCTGCCGAGCAGCAGCATTATCCCAGTTCCTTGTGAGGAAGAACCAACCAATAGCAATGATAGGTGTTGCTACTATCCAAAACAGTGCACCGATGAGGAAGTACATGCAGACAAGGCAAAGGTGAACGTTCTGGGCCAGATTGGAAAGGAAGAAGATCAGTCCAAAGATCAACGCAGCAGCGTAGATGAGCAAGTAGGTCTGAACAAAGGATAGGCTTTGGACTAGGAATCCAGCCTTCTTCGCCTTCTTGCCCATGATGGTTGAACGTGACATCTGTATATAGTCTTATCATACTGAAACAGACGCCTCAATTGAAATGACTACGGTGATGGTCGAGATAAATATCGCCATAGTTCAAATACCCGTATCGAGTTTCAGTTGCACAAGGTGAAGCCATGATAAAGGTCAAGGTCTTCGGAGTTCTGGGAGCATGCCCTATCGACAAGATGGAGAAGCAGTTCCGTGGCAAGGACCACTTCACTCAATCTGAGACTATTAAGAAGGCCCTCGAAAGGAAGTATGGGGGTCAGGTGGAGGTGGAGTACATCGACCAGAACATCCATGGTTTCATAGGTCATCCAGAGGCGGAAGAGCTTGCGGCCGAGTGTGGCGATGACCTACCGATGGTCTGTGTTGATGGCAAGATCGTGTCCCGAGGTGGAAGGATAGATTACAAGGCTGTGACGGCAGCCATCGATGAGCAGCTCGGTTAATCCTTGCTGATGTGTTCGACCCACTTCTCATAGTCCTTTCCAATGTACTCCTTGATGTCACTATAGTAATACTTCTGGTGGTAGAATCCGAAGTACTCCCTTGTATCGTGATGGAGCAGGTCTCGGAAATGGTCTATCTCCTGGAGAACGTGGAACACTCCAGTGATGAAGGTGATGATGGTCAGACTGCCTGACACGAAGTGTACGATGATTCCAGGGATCTCAAGGATGGTCGCTATCCAGCTTACGATATAGACCCACCTGTGCCCTCGTAGAAATGCTCCCCCCATGAGTAAGTATAGAAGCGCGATGAAGAACGTGACGAACGATGCCCAGAAGGCGACAAGCCAGAGGGCATAGGGGATCCATTCATACCATCGGAAGTCTCCCTCGTTGACACCTGGCCATAGGAGATTAATGAGCAGATACAGAATGAGGAAGATGAACGCCACGATCATGAACAAGATCGATTTGGCCCAGAACCCGATAGCACCTCTGACCACGAACGCGGATAGGCCTTTGGTCATGGCATAGAGCTGCATGAACATCTTGACCAGAGGGCGGTTCCAGATCTTTGCCAAGAACCTGAACATCGGTTTCTTCTTGGCGATCTTGACCTGGCCGATGATATTGCTCTGCTTTTTGAAATATGCGAATCTCATGACATCCTTGCCCTTTGCCATCTTTGAACCAAGGTTCTTTTTCAGCCGGATCGCAGAGAGGTTCTTTCCCATGTCCATATACAGGTCGATGGCATCCAGGTAGTACCCGTTGGATGAGAATGCCTTGGCATACCTCATCAGGTCGCCATAGGACCTGGCTTGTTTGTAATGTCGCAGGGCAGTGAGATGATCTCCTTCATCCTCTGCCTTGTATGCTGTTGCCAGGGCCCGCTTGTAGTCCCTGCTGAACAGGATGCCCAGTGCAGGGAAAACAGAGAAGTATGCCATCAAGGCCATGAACACGAAGCTGTGCGAGTAGTAGGCTACAAGGATGTACGAGAACATCACCACGAACCCTATCCCTATGATGAGGAAGTGCTCGAGCATGAGGATAGCCAGCACTGCTCCAACAATGGCCAGAGCGCTGATACAAATGAGTACGATCCCTGCGACATAGAACTCTGTGAAACACAGATATGTACCAGCCATGATGAGGCCCAGGGAGCCGAAGCAGAAGAACATGAACGATATCAGGTGGGACCTGGTGCCCATCTTGGATGGGTGAATGTCCTCCTTTCGCTTCTGAAGCTTCAGCTTGGGTGCTTTGTTCTCTTTCTTCACCTTGCTCACGAGTGAGTATTGTCAGAAGGAAAATATAAATATTCGGCCTCTAATGCCTGGCCGCTTAAGGTCCATTATGTTTCCTGTGCATTCATGGTCTTCGGTGAAAGCCCGATATTCAGATCAAGCGATGCTAATAGGGACACTAATGCCTGATGTGCATGCAAACGCCGCTCCTGTGGCGCTAAGGCATCCTCCGGATGCCTCTGAGTCTCTCAAAAAGTGATGCGAACAATCGTGTCCTTTTCTCGAGATGTACCACCACCGGAGCTCTATATGCTTGCTTTCGTACACGCTCCTGTGGTGTAGTCCGGTCAATCATTTCGGCCTTTCGAGCCGAAGACCCGGGTTCGAATCCCGACAGGAGCACCATTCCCAACTAAGGTCAGCACCGGTGCTCATGTCGGGATTCGACGCGCCTGCTCTCATTTGATAGCGACGATCGAGCGAGGCTGCGTCCAGAAGTTTTCGGTACAAACACAATAGACGGAGAAAACTTACTGGACTTAGTAGGATACAGGAGCACCATTCCCAACTAAGGTCAGCATCGGTGCTCATGTCGGGATTCGACGCGCCCGCTCTCATTTGATAGCGACGATCGAGCGAGGCTGCGTCTGGCAGTTTCTGATACATCTGTGCGTGACGAAAGAAACTGACCAGACTTGTCTTCCTGCATGTAAGCTATCAGCGCCTTGCTCAACACCCACACTCGCCCTCACACCTCTCCATCGAAGGCATGAAGACCTCTGCCCTCTCCACCCCCTTGAGCGACCGGAGCTCATAGAAGGCCTTCCGCACCTTTTCACCTTCCCCGGAAAATATCAGCACCTCGCAGCATACATCGTTAGTGCAATCCTCACACGTACACGTGGCTAGGTCCGAGTGCATGAAGGACCTGATGATGCCCATGTTCCTATGCCTGACCTCTCCAACGTTCGCAGCAGCTTTGTGGTTGTAAAACAGGATGATAAGACCATCCACTTTACCTTCAATAGACTCGATCGCACTCCTGTTGGTGAAGAAAGCACGCAGCGAGTCCCTCACAAACTCTGACCGACTGGGGTAACCCATCTGTTCGATCGTATCTTCCATCTGTTCCACAAGCTTACCCGGCAAGCTTAGAGATACTACCTCTGTGTTCCGTTGCGACATCTTCTCACCTTCATTTACTAGATGGGTCCTTCGTCTTGTGCTTGACGAACCGAGCGATCTTGATACTTGAAAAGACAACCAGGAACACCACACCGGACAGTATGACTATCGTCGCCCCCGGAGGTAGGTCCCATTGCCAAGATATCATGAAGCCGCCGATATTGAGCACGATACCGATAATGACAGCGGATATCATCATCACCTTCAGGTCGTTCGTGAAAAGGCCTGCCAGGCTCGGAGGGATAGTCAGCATAGCAATGACCAGGATGACGCCCACGATCTTCAGCATGAGAACGATGGTCAAGGCCGTAAGCGACAGGAGGACGAGGTTGAGCAGGTTCGTGTGGATGCCTGTAATGGCTGCGAACTCCTCATCGAAGGTCATGGCCAGAAGGTCCTTGTAGAGGAACATCACAAAGCCCAGGATGATGACTATCAGCACCGCCATGATGATGAGCTCTTCTCGGCTGACCAAAAGAATATTCCCGAACAATATGCTCATGGGGTCTGGAGTATAGCCTTCGGTCTTTTTAATGAACAGAACTCCAGCAGCCATCCCTATGACCCACATTATCCCTATGGCAGAGTCGGCCCGGATTTTGGTCTTGATGTTCACAAGACCTACTACTATCGCGGTTAAAAGAGCTGCCATGGCCGCGCCTATCATTGGTTCGAACCCGAAGTAATAGGCCATGCCTATTCCACCGAAAGCGGTGTGAGATATCCCTGAGGAGATGAACACCAACCGCTTCACGACCACGTATGACCCGATGATGCCTCCCGCGACGGAAGCGAGCATCCCCGCAATAAACATGCGCTGCATGAACTCATAGGTCAGGAGCGCGTCGAAAAGAAGTATCAGCTCTGCCATCACACTACCTCACTTCTTATGCTCCGGAAGCACCCTGTGGGGGACACCGTGGGCGATGAGCTCCACTGGGCACTGGTATGCACTCTCTAGCTGTTCTTTCGTAAGCATCTCTCCATCGCCTGTATGGAGGCTCTTGTTCAGGCAGGCGATTCGGGTGACCGCTTGTGCGATGACCCCGATATCGTGGGTCACCAGGATTATCGGAATGCCCTCATTGATCCTTTGTAGCAACTGGTAGATGCTCTCCTGGATAACGCTGTCCACGCTTGCTGTGGGTTCGTCCAGGATAAGGAGCTTCGGGTCAGATGCTAAAGCCCTGGCGACGAAGACCCTCTGACGCTGGCCACCGGAGAGATCGTCGATGTGCTCCTTTCGGAACTCGAGCATATCTACAGCTTCCAGAGCCTCCTTGGTCTTCTGCTTGTCCTCAGCATTGTAGAACGGGAACAGACCGCGTCGTGACCTCCTACCCATCATGACAACGTCCCAGACGTTGATGGGGAAGTCCTTGTCGTATACCGCGAACTGGGGAACGTATCCGATGTACTTGCGGGCCTCGATAGGGCTTCTACCGAACACCTTGACCTTTCCCTTCTGTGGGGGAAGCAGCCCAAGGATGACCTTGAGAAGGGTGGACTTTCCACCCCCATTGGGACCGATTATTCCCAAGAAATCGTCATTGTAGACCTTAAGGTCGAGGTCCTCCAGTATGGGTTCTCGACCGTATCCTGCCCAGAGACCTCGGATGTCGATAACGGTCTTTCTCTTTCTCTTTGCCAAGGATGGTCACCTAAGCTAGACCTTTCTTCATCTCAGTTGCTACGGAGCGGAGGTTCTCGATGTAATTCGATGCTAATGGGTCCACCATTACTACTTCACCACCAATTTCAGAGGCGATCGTGTTAGCATCCTCTGTGGGGAACTGCGCCGAGACAAAGATCACTGTGATGTTTTCCTCCTTGGCCTGATCGATGAGAGCTGCAACACCTGCTGGACCTGGCTCCTTACCCCCAGCCTCGATGGCCAGCTGTTCGATCTTGAACTCGTGAGCGAAGTAGGCCCATGCTGGATGGTAGACCAAGAAATGCTTGTCCTTATGGGGGTCGAGCTTTGTATGGATGTCAGAGATCAGAGTGTCGAGCTTGGCAAGGTATGCATCTCTGTTCGCCTCGTAAGTTGCCTGATTGTCAGGGTCCTCACGGACAAGTCCCTTGCAGATGGTCTCTACCATCTGTTTGGCATTGGTCGGTGAGAGCCAGATGTGAGGGTCCTTGGGCCCATGGTTATGACCCTCATGGCCAGGCTCCTCCTCATACTCCTCGTCATTGTCCAGGAGGGTGATGCCTTCGGAACAAGAAATGACCTCCATCTTCGGGTTCGTCCCTCTCATGTCCTGGAGATGGCTCAGCTCGAACTCTACTCCACTTCCTACTGTGAAATAGACATCGGCTTCTGCGACGTCTATCATCTGTGATGGTGTTGGGGCATAGGTGTGTGGGTCCTCTCCCGCTGGGACCATGAGAGTGACATCGATGAGGTCACCCCCAACAGCCTCTACCATCTCGACCTGAGGGGCTATTGTGACAATGATCGTTAGTGGACCGCCCTCTTCTTCTGTTGTAGTGCAGCCAGATAATGCTAAGGCAGCAATACAAATAGTAAGGAGCAGAGCTCCAATGATAAACTCGAACTTCATTGTATCACGATTTGTATAAATGGGGAGTATTAATCTCTTTCGGATTTTTAGTACCCAATAATATGTCAATAAACGTTCCCAACATTCGCATAACACCATCATTGTATTTGTCCAAGTAAACCTTATATGGCGCTTAGTACATCTTAACCATAGGTTGTATAGTCGGTGCCAGCATGACCGAGGACGAAGCATACGATGAAGGGGAAGAGCTTCCCCTGTTGCCCTCTGGCCCTCAGCGCAAGGATATTGATATCGACACGCTGCTCATGCTCATCGAGAACCCTATTCGCAGAAAGATCCTGGAGCTTTTAGCAACAGAGACCCACTATCCACTCCAACTCTCAAAGGAGCTCAACGTTTCCCAACAGGCCATTATGAAGCATCTCAAGGTCCTGGAGGATAAAGGTCTGGTCCGTTCGTTCGAAGAACGCTCCACGTCTGGAGGTCCACCCAGGAAGAGCTACATCCCGACCAGGCATCTCTCCCTACGAATCGACATTGGTCCGAACACGTTCGTCTCCGAGATGCGAGATCTGGACCAGTCATCCAAGGAGCAGCCACAAGACAGGTACTCCCACATCGACGACAAGGTGGAGGCCATCCTTGCCGAGCGTGACCCACACCAGATGCTTGCAGGCCTGTCCAAGAGCGTCGAGCAGATGAACAAGGAGATCCAGGGATTGGAGGACGATCGGGACTACCTTGTCTGGAGACGGGAGCAGGTCCTACGAGAGATCTACGCTATCGTTGGCCGGATGGCTTCTTCTTACGATGAGCGCAAGGTCATGTACTATGTTATCCGAAGGAACGATACCTCCATGGAAGGCATCTCCGAAGCACTGGACATGCGGATGGCAGTCCTGCGCAGGCTCATGGAACAAATGGAGCAAGAACAGCTTCTGTTCTGGGGTCGTGAGTGATAGGATGCATGGCTATTGATCGATGCTTCTTCGAGTAAGAGCGGTTCCAGTTCTTCGCTGCCTATCATCCCACCGGAAGAAGGGTTCTCATATCCATTCTTCCTCTGTATGCTTCTGTCGACACAATGGATATGAGAATTCTTTTCAGTAGACGTGGGATGATAGGCGGACGCTTAGAACTGGAACCGCTCCCATCTCCATCTCCTGTCGATCCCTACAAAGAAGAGCCCAGATGCCATCAGCATCAGGAAACACACAGCTGCTATGAGCATTGCCGAGACCCACCTGTCCATGAACAGACCGCTCTCGAATGTGAAGGAGAAGTAAGCGATACAGGAAAGCGGTAGCGATGATAGGGCCCAGAAGAGCATGATTATCCTTGGGTCGAACAAATAAGAGTTCGTCCGCAGACCGGTCAGGAACGCTGTCACCATCCCGATGTATATTGAGGTGATGTATGTGATGACCAATGCGAACGGAATGTAGATTGGTTCCTGAAGCACAAGGGCCAGGACGATAACGAACCCTGTGGAGACAAAGAAGGAGATCATGAGGTAGACGATGAGCTTGGACCGGATCACGTCCGGGACCGTTACCGGCAAGCCATCGTAGATGTCCAGAACGTCCGTGTTGTTCAACCAGCTATATACGAAGGTCCCAAAGAACCCGACAAGTGCAGCGTAGAACAGGGTGTCGAACTCGATCTCCTGGATGACTATGCCAGACCTGATGAACCATGCGATCAGGAGCAGGACGAGTAATGGGACGATGTAGGAGAAAATGACCCTGGACAGAAGCCGAGAACGGCGAACGTCCACCATCTCCTTGGACACCAGAAGGGAATACTTTCCGAACATCTTGTATCTCTGAGGGTTCAGCTTGCCCTTTGTGATGCTTGTGTTCACATGCTCGGAGCTGACCTTGTTCTCAACTAGGAGCAGAGCAAGACCGGAAAACAATGGGATGAAGACGATGCCAATAATGGCAGCTGCTGGATCGCCAGTGTAAACGAAATGAAGGAACGGGATCATGTGTCTGAGCCCGAAGTACAACGACATCAGGGTGATGATCGGGATGACGATACCACACAGGACCCAGAACCCGACCCTGGTCCTGATGTACATCGATGAGATAAGGAAGCTGACAGACATTGCAAGAAGGAAGGTTCCCGTGATCAAGGCCATGGTCGTAAGGGCATAGATGAATGTGAAATTGACGAAGAAAGAAGCAGCCACCAGACCAATGGTCATAGGCAAGATCAGAATGAAAGTATAGTAGAAGATCTCATGGATGTAGAAAGCGAAGAAGGTCTTTCTGAACGAGATGGGTTGGTACAAAGGCGTCGAAAGCAGAAGGTTGACCTGTCCGAACCTTCGCTCGATATACTCTTTGGCAAAGAACGACGACGCGCCCATGGCCATGCCATAGAGGAAGATGAAGCCGTGGAACCAGTAGATGACGTCCCGGGGGTCCAGGTTCTCAAGGATACGTGGTGAGAAGATGGATAGCAGGAACACTCCCAGAAGCTGGATGAGCGGGAAAGCCAGGAAGCCTATCCTGGTGGAGAACGCCGTCTGGATGCGGTATTCTTCCTTTATCATAAGCCAGATATAGCGCCACATCCATCACTGGCAACGGTCGGGTTCGATTTAAGATTTCCCTAAATCGATGCTGGCCAAATCTGTGGTGGTATAATGCCAAGCGACAAGGTGTTCGTCACTCGCCTCATTCCTGCAGAAGGGATCCAGCTCATAGAACAGAACGCACAGACAGAGGTCTGGCCAGAACGTGGACCGCCTCCGCGCGACGTCCTTTTGGACAAGGTCAAAGGCGTAGGCGGTATCCTCTCCATGCTCTCGGACAAGATCGATGCAGAGGTCATGGACGCTGCTGGGCCGGACCTGAAGGTCATCAGCAACTATGCTGTAGGTATTGACAACATCGATGTTGCTGAGGCGTCCAGCCGAGGTATCGTTGTTGGCAACACACCTGGTGTGCTGACAGAGACCACAGCTGACGTTGCATGGGCCCTCATCCTTGGAGGTGCTCGTAGGGTCGGTGAGGCTCACGACTATATCCGAAAAGGTAAGTGGATCCAGTGGGAGCCTATGGAGCTTCTTGGGCTTGACGTGTTCGACAAGACCCTTGGTGTCATTGGAATGGGTGCTATAGGCCAGGCGACAGCTCGCAGGGCCAAAGGGTTCAACATGAAGGTCATCTACTACGACCATAAGTCGCGGCCAGAGCTGGGGGAAAGCTCGGGTGCTGAGATGGTCAGCTTCGAAGAGGTCCTAACACAGTCTGACTTCCTATCGCTCAACTGTCCGTTGACGGATGTGACCCGCGGTCTTATCGGAGCCAAGGAGCTTGCGATGATGAAGGATACAGCTATCCTTGTCAACACCGCACGTGGTCCAGTGGTGGACTCTGGTGCGTTGTATAAGGCCCTGAAGGAAGGTACCATTGCATATGCTGCCCTTGATGTAACAGACCCCGAACCGATAAACATGGACAACCCACTTCTAGAGTTGGATAACTGCTTGATGATACCCCATATCGGTTCAGCTTCTGTGGCTACCAGGACCAAGATGTCCATGATGGCAGCTACGAACCTGCTGGAGGGTCTCAAGGGTAATGTCCCACCCAACTGCGTCAATCCCCAGGTTCGGTCGTGAACCTAAATGATGAAAGATATCCTGTTCACCAAACGCCTGGGCTTTCCCTGGGTCTCTGTCCTATTGGCCATCAACGCCATCATGGTATCCTTTGTTTGTTTCATCTATCCAGGGATGGGATGGGTGTTCGCAGCAAGGTCACCGATGCATTACCCATGGTTGCCGATAACGACGCTACTGGTGCACGGATGGCCAGGGATGACGGTCGTGATACATCTAGGCGGGAACATGGCGATGCTGTTGACCTTGGGGATCCTTGTGGAGAGGGTCCTTGGTCCAGGTCGGACGATCTTTCTGATGATCGTTGGAGGGTCGTTCTTCGTGATTCCGATCATCATCTTCCACGGTGGCGGCATAGGTGCTTCGTGGATGATATGGAGCATGGGTCCTGCGGCCTTTCTGATCCTTTATAGGTTCTACAAGGTCAAAGGAAAAGAGGCATTCAAAGATCCGTTCTATCACGCTATGTTGTACGCTCAGTTCCTGATGTGGCCCGGGTCTGTGCTTTTTATTGTTGGTGTGTTCGCTTTTGGTTTTGATATGTTCAACATCTTTTTCCGGCTGCTCATCGGAGTTGCGGCTGGGATCTTTTGGCATCTGATACCTTCGATCGCTGGACTTGTCGTTGCGATCCTTTGGCGCAAGCGGATAGCTTCTCGTGTCGAGGAACTGCTGGGGGACAAACCGGTCAAGCCAATAGAGAGGTCGCTTCTGGATAGGATAGCGATCGGGGCCATGGCCTTGTGGCTTGCTTTCTGTTTGGTGCTGTTGGTGTTGGTGGCAGTGGGGGTCATTCCTTACTGGCCGGAACCGCCTGTTACTTCGTAACCCTCCCCAACCCCCACCCTCCCCCCCTGCCCGACCCTGACCGCTGGCTCAGGCCGCTCCCCCCTTCACCTGCGGACAGGGTCTTTCATGCTGACCATCGTACCTCAAAAGCTATAAAAACACGATAAGCAATGCTCCATGTGGAGGGTACCCCCATGCCTAGGGATTTCAATATCGTGTGGGAAGAGCTTAAGGCCATTGCTCGAAGAAAGCGCGTAGTCTATACGTTCGAGACACGGAAGATGCAGGTCATAGAGGACGTCACGGATGATGGGTTCGTGGTCAACGACGACCCCACACATAAGAAGCAGGCCTACCTTGTGGACAGGGACACCGTGGAGCGCGCGTTCAACGCAATAAACATCCGCGGAGTGATGCCAAGGGGTGACCTCATGGGACTTGTGGGTGCCATAAATGCAGAGTTCCTTATCGTGATGTTCGACCTGCTGGACGACTTCACCTACGACAATCTGACCATAAGGACGAACTAACTCAAGGTCCGTCCCTTCTTCTTTGGAGCAGGACTATCATCAGGGTCCTTCTCGACCATCTCCACCTTAACTCGGTTGCCCATCATATCGTACGCAGCCCAGCTTGTGTAAGTGAACGGGTAGGCGATGATTATGTTGATGCCAGGGAACCTTCCGAACAACGAGACATCTGCCCGGGATGGCCTGGCCGATCCTGATGGATGAGAGTGAACGACCCCATCGCCAGACATCCTACGCTGGCTGAACCGATTGTAGAGATTGAAGACCACGGAGGTCCGACCGTGGGCAGAGTCCAGGACGAACTCCATGTGATGGATGTGAGGGTTGCCATGCAGGACCGCACCGAACTCGTTTGGATACTTCTGCTTTGCATGGGCGATGATCATGTCAATGAGCTCTCGTGTGATGGTATACTTCACTGGGGACTCGAACATCACAGCCATGTCCTTGTCGTCCTTGAGCCAATCCTGTGCAGCAACGACCTCGTAGAGATAGTTGTAGCATTTCGGATGCTGCTTGACCGGTTCCTCGTAGAGGAGATTGATGAGGGATTGCTTCGAGAAGAAGTGCTTCTTCAACTTGAACTCACACTCCAAAGCACCTATGCGAGCCATGATGGCGTCTTCCCTGGCCCCTATCTTGGTGAGCTTTTTGTGTGTCGTGTTGAGAAGTTTAAAGGCCTTCTTGTACTCCTCTGTGTCAATAAGCACAAGACCCTTTTTCATATCGGCCACAAGGACTCCGTGTGGGATCTTCAGCTTCTCGAAGTCCGACCTGGCCCTTCCGAACCACGTGAGCGCACCCTCTGTGTCACCCTCCTCCTTGAGACAGTCCCCAACAGCCCCCGCCATCATGGCCATGGAGCCGAGGTCGCCCACATCCTCGAAGGCTCGATACGCACGTTTGTAGAATCCCTTGGCCTTGCCTGGCTCGCCGGAGTTGTATAGGACATCACCAGTGACCCTGTGTGCCTCGGCAAGGTAATGGTTGACCTCCATGTCGTCGCCGCTGATCTGTTTCTCCTTTGCAAGCTTGGCAAACCCAAGGGCACGCTCGGCCCTCATCAGAGCATCCTTCCATGAATCTGATGATATGGAAACTCTGGCCCAGCAGATGTTGAGAAGGGCAGAGGCCATAAGAATGTCTCGGGAGAGGTCCCTATGAACTGCCCCTTCCTCGAGTCCCAGGACTACCACAGCATCTTCCAGAGCGTCTGTGGCCTCCTTCAGATAGTTCTTGGCAAGGTCGTTATCTTCGACATGGGAGCTTCCCAGAACGGTCGCTGCAGAATAGATGGCGAGTGCCCTTCCTGTCTGGACCTGGCCTTCCTCACCAATGAGCTCCTTGGCCTCTTCCTCTGCCTTTTCGAGCATGGACCAGATGTCAGCTCCTTTGATGTGGATGCCAACAGATATCAGGACCTCGGAGAACTCTGTGTAGTATCGCAATCTGTAAATGAGACTGAAAGTGGAAGGGTCAGTGTCCTTGTAGATATTGACAGCGAACTTGTGCTCGCCGCTGAGGTACATGTACCTAGCGCGGTCCAGGATAATCTGGGCTTCACTGTCACTGACCATGCGGCCTCCTACTTACCAAGGATTATCTTGACTGCCTGTGGAAGGTCGTCCACAACATGGTCCGGAGCATCATCATCAGCCATTTCCTTCTCCATATCTGCACCATGCCCCGTCCGAACAAGGATGGTCTTGACACCTGCAGCCTTTCCTGCAGCGATGTCAGACTTGTTATCACCGACTATCCAGCACCGGTCCAGAGAGAGACCATACTCCTGGGCGGCCTCTTGTAAAAGACCTGGTTTTGGCTTTCTGCAGTCACAATCACATGTAAAGTTCGTCTCTCCCTCTGATGGATGGTGTGGACAGATGTAGATATCGTCCAGGTATCCTCCTCCTTCCTGGATGAGCTGCTCCATTTTCGCATTGATGGAGTCCACATCCTGTATCGTGAAGTATCCTTTGGCCACGCCTGCTTGGTTCGTGACCATCAAGACCAGCAGGTCTGTCCTGTTGAGCTCCTTGATCGCCTCGGCCGCTCCTTCTATCAGCTCTACGTCCTTTGGGTCCTTGATGTAGTTGACAAGCTTGATGATGGTCCCATCCCTGTCAAGGAACACGGCAAGCCTAGCTTCTTTCTCCTTGTATGTACCAGATATCATTGGCTCACTCCTTGAAAAGGGTGCTCTCTACGATCTCACACAGGATATGACCAGCTGTGATGTGGACCTCTTGGATCCTTGGGGTGTCCGAGCTTGGGACATTGAGCGTGAGCTTGGCCACATCACAGATCTTGGAGCCAGGCATTCCAGCGAAGCCCATGGAGTATGCTCCTCTCTCGTTAGCGACCTCAAGGGCTGCAAGGACGTTCGGGGAGTTTCCAGAGGTCGAGATACCGATGACGATGTCGCCCTCCTCTGCAAAGGCCTCCACCTGTCGGGCGAAGGTCCTGTCGTAACCGTAGTCGTTACCGACCGCGGTGATCACAGATGTGTTTGTGTTAAGTGCAATGGCTGGAAGGCCTTCACGCTCAAGATAGAACTTTGAGACAAGCTCCGCTGCGATATGCTGGGCATCGGCCGCAGACCCACCATTACCGAATATGATGACCATGCCGCCCTGTTTGTAGCATTCCAGGACCTTCTCTGCCATCTGGGCCAGCACATCATAGTGATCGTCCGTCAAGGCCTGTTTGACCTCGATGCTCTCCTGGACCCGCTTTTTGAATATCTGTTTGAACTCCTCGCTCATAAAACCCGCTCCTATTTCTTTGAACGCCAGGTCTTCAGACCCTTATACTCGAACTCGAAGTTGACAAGCTTTCCGCCCATCTTCTCAAGCTCTGCTGCGATGACGTGCTTCTTTTCGAAGTCACAGAACAGTAATAGATAACCACCACCACCGGCCCCCAGTACACGTCCCCCTACGGCCCCTGCGTCCCTGGCCACATCATACATCTTATCGATACGTTCGGATGAGATGTGTGGTGACAGGGACTTCTTGATCATCCAGACCTCGTGCATGGCCTTTCCGAACTTGCCAAGCTCGCTCTTGAGCAGATGGTCCTTCATCTGCATGGTGACCATCTTGAGGTCGTCGAGCTTCAGCTTGATGTCCGAGTAATCGTCCATCTGGTCCTTGAGGATCCTCCCAGACTGCTCGAGCTTTCCGGTATGGCATAGTAGGAGGCTGTACTGGAGCTCATTAGCGATGGATGGCTTGATCTTGAGCTTGTTCACGATGGCCTGGCCATCGACGAACTCGATGTAATCGAACCCACCAAAGATGGCCATATAGTGGTCCTGCTTTCCCCCGAGCAATCCTACGTCCTCGCGCTCCACCTTATAGGCGAGCTCTGCGAGCTCGTAGTAGTCCAGAGGTTTATTGGTGAACTCTTTAAGGACGCTCATGACAGCGATGACCGTGGTGGATGTAGAACCAAAGCCAGAACCAGCTGGGGCGTCCGAATGGATGGAGATGTGGAGGTCCTGGTCCTCAACACCCATTCTCTTGACGGCAGCCTGGATGAGCTGCTCACCCTTGTAGATCTTCACCTGCTCTCCAAGGTTGTAGGCCGCCCCCAGGTCCCCATCGCTCTTCAGGTCCAGCCCTTCTGTTGGAGAAGTGAGGGATGCATAGACGAACTTGTCGATGGTTGCCGAGAGGATAACACCTCCTTCGTCATCGACGTAGGGGGGAACGTCCGTTGCGTCCCCGCCGAAGCTCATTCTTAGTGGTGCCCTGGCCCTGATTATCACGTTTTCACACCGTCACGGGCATAGTTGTCGTGGCCTATATTCATTATCCTTTCGGGTTACAGCCTGGTCTCCATCATGTACAGCACTTCATCGATGCCCTTCTTCTTGTAGAACTCAATGGCCTCTGTGTTCTTGGGAAGCACTGGGATATGGATGGCAATGCACTCTCTGCGTTTGCACTCTGCGATGATATCGTCGACCATGGCCGAACCAATGCCTTTCCCTCTGTGGTCTGGCGAGATGTAGATGTTGTGGAGGTATCCCGATATCCCTGCGTGCTGGTATTCAGGATAGGCCCACATATCCGCGAAACCGATGATCTGGCCTCCCTCCTCAGCAACAATGAAGTAGTGGTACTCATGACCGAATCCTTTCCGCAGGATGTTCTCCACAGTGGAGACCTCTGGGGGCTTGTCCTGGAGGGTGTCGTCGATGGAGATGAGATACTCCTCGAACTCCACTGCCATGCGGGCAAGGGTGGGAATATCAGCTTCGGCTGCAGGACGTATGTTCATGGTGGGTCAAACGTACGTTCAGCTAATAAAACCACCCCAACATATATGACCACAGTCAGCCTTGCCCGCCCCCATGCCCGCACCTCGACTCGGCCGACTACTGCTCCGCTGGTGCCCAGAATGCGACCTTCCTCTGGTCGACCAGAAGGAGTGCTCCATCTGCGGCACTCGCACCCACCAGGTAGCTATCACCCCCCCAGGTGACATGCGGCCAGCCTTCCAGCAGGACATCGAGAGCATCCGAGCGATCATCGACCAGCAGTTCGGTGAGGGATGTGGCGAGGCTATCATTCCTCCGGACAGAATAGTGGTCCTGAACCGTGCTCCAGGTGACGATGTGCTGGACGAAGTGGTCGTCGGGGGCCGTGTTGTTGGAACCTACAGATATGACCTTGTGAAGGGCGAGTTCGACTTCATGGTCCGAATAGATGCTGCAAGAGCACTCCAGGGTAAGCTGACCAAGGGCTTTGTCGTGACCGACGAG
Source organism: Thermoplasmatota archaeon (assembly GCA_028279585.1). Lineage (GTDB taxonomy): Archaea > Thermoplasmatota > Penumbrarchaeia > JANQNL01 > JANQNL01 > JANQNL01. The sequence continues at coordinate 29,434 of JANQNL010000156.1, read as the reverse complement.
GACGCAGTTCCATTCATCGTGAAGGGAGCCTCGGTCCTCGCACCAGGCGTGACAGATGCCCATCCAGACATCGCGCCCATGGACGAGGTCGTCGCCATAACAGCTGATGGGAAGGTGTTCTGCTGTGGGTCCGCCAGGATGTCTGGCCCCCAGATGGTCGAAGAGACCCACGGCGTCTCTGTCAAGACCCGGTGGAAGGGTGAACGACAGGAGTATGTGGACCACACCAAACCATCCACTTGGGAGAAGGCAGTAGAGGCAAATACAGCCAGGATCGAGTACCTGGAGCAGAAGGCCAAAGCTTTCATCGCAGACGTTACCAAGGAGATCGGTGACCGTGATATGGCAGTGTCATACAGTGGGGGAAAGGACTCACTGGCCGCACTACTTCTCGTCCTCAAGTTCTCCACCCGAAAACCGAAGATGCTCTTCATCGACACGGGCCTTGAGTTCCCCCAGACCATCGACAATGTGAACCAGGTCAGGGACACCTTCGAGCTGGAACTTGTCCAGAGGAATGCCGGTGAGGCCTTCTGGCACGCCCTGGAGCACTTCGGTCCTCCAGGAAGGGACTTCAGATGGTGCTGCAAGAGCTGCAAGCTCGGTCCAACATCCATGTTGATCAGGGAATCATTTCCCAAAGGTGTAGTCTCGTTCATCGGCCAGCGCGGAAAGGAATCCGAGCAGCGCATGAAGAAAGGCCGAAGATGGCAGAACCCTTGGGTGGCCGGTCAGGAAGGTGTTTCCCCGGTCCAAGACTGGACCGCACTCGACGTCTGGCTGTACATCTTCAGGTCCGGTGCACCATACAATCCACTTTACGAGCAGGGGATGGAAAGGATAGGCTGCTGGCTATGTCCTGCATCAAACATGGCAGAGCTCGAGATCATAATGACACATCCCGAGTTCCCCCGGTTCCAGGAAGCCCTCCAGAAACATGCCGAGGACCGTGGCTACACGGCCCAGTGGTACGAGATGGGCTTCTGGCGGTTCAATAAGTTGCCTCCGGGTATGCGGGAGCTTCGCGATAGACGCGAGCTCAACCTCGAAAGTGGTGCAGGCAACAACCCTCCACCAGATATCATAGGTCTATGGGTGGAGTCCGATCTTTCAGAAGGTGGTCTTATCGAGGGGACCATCAAGGGCGACTTCAGTTCGTTCAAGCTCGCGGACATGATGAAGGTGTTCGGAGGCTTCATTTCCATAAAAAGATCCGGGGACTTCGTCGTGACAGGATGTAGCATCGCAGGAATGACCGTCAAGGAGATCAACGTGAGCACTGACGGCAAGCTCACAATGTCCCTTGACGAGAAGGCCATGGATGTGTATCAGAAGAACGGCAAGCTCCGCACCAGGGTCCGCAAGAGACTGCTGGATGTCCTGCGCCGAAGCGAGAGCTGTGTGGGATGTGGTGTATGTGTCGGCCGTTGCGGCATGAACGCCATCAAGCTTGACGAGGAAACAAGGACGGTCCTGATCACTGATGACTGCACAGCATGCCAGGACTGCTTCGGAAAGTGTCCGTCAGTAGAATACGAACCCCGTTGATCATCCGTTCAGGATAGGGTTCTTGTTGAACGGTATCTTCATGAACTTAGCGGCAAGCTTCAATCCCTTGGAAGGGACTCCATAGAGAAAGATCGGGTCCTCTTTCTTGAGGTGGATAACGATGTTCTCTGAAGCATCTGTGTACCAGGTCTTCATCACCACCAGGTCCATGGCCTTGACCTTTCCCTTCGGGATAAATCTCTGTGGAGACCTTTTCATGAACCTGAAGTGTCTATGGGCCCAGAGGGGAAGTTTGTCACGAGCCTCGGATAACTGCTCCCATCTTGCAGAGTGGAGCAGTAATCCGTTCTCATAGACCAGCACTGATGCCTGGACCTCATTGACTGCCTTTGCCTTGAGCACAAGCATAACAGCGGCGATGATGGTTATTGCTCCAGCCAGGATCGGTGCCAGTGCCAATGGCAGGTCCAATGCCCAGATCAGGATGATACCCAGAACAAGCACCGCCAAGGTCCGAAGGAGAAGTCTCTTGGTGTAATCCTTGATGGGGGACTGGTAGTACCTGATACCACCGAGTTCTAGAATGGGGTCTCCTTTTGGGAGCTCACCACGGGCCATGGGCATTGATACGGGCCATTGTTATTGAACCTTGCGCGATGTGGACAGTTGTGTATGAGTGAAAAATTCAAATAGGGCCTCCGACTTGTCTGACGCCAGACCTCAAAATGCCTCCGTAGCTCAGCCCGGTTACTGCGACGGTTTCGTAAACCGTAGATCGTGGGTTCGAATCCCACCGGGGGCTTTTTCTCTCTTTCTTTCAACCATTGTCGAAAAAGCTCACGGTGGGACACATCACGGCCTCAATTGGGTACGACGACCGGACGTGATAGTGTCTCGAAGTTTCTGTTACAACGACCAACTACGCAAGAAACCTCGAGGGGGGTGGGGCAGAAGCGGCGAGCAGGCTCTCTTTGAATTTTCTCGCGTCAGAAAGCACACCATTCAAGGAGTGAGAGCGAAGCGATCACTCCTCATCCATCTCATACAAAGGAGTGTAGATCTTCTCCTCCTTTCGCGTAGTCCCCTCTGGCGGCCGATCATAGATCTCTGTGTAATCGTCCACCTCGACCTTATGCCCCTCCTCCTTCTTCCGCTTGTTGTATGCACCCTTCTCGTAGAGCTTCTTCGACAACCGAAGAGCCTCGATAGCAGGCAACGCCTCTCCACCCAAGAACCTGATGCAAGCACCCCCTCCAGTGGATATGTGGCTGATCTGACTCTTCACCCCAATGGCCTCGATGACAGCGTTCGTCTCGCCACCACCAAGAACAGAATAAGCATGAGCATCAGCGATGGCTCTGAAGATCTCATTGGTACCAAGTGCGAACTCCTTAAGCTCGAAGACTCCAGCAGGACCATTGGCCGTGACCGTCTTGGCATCCCGGATGATCATCCCGTATCTGATGATCGTATCAAGACCGATATCGAAAAGTGGTTTGTCCACAGGTAGGTCCTTGAGACTCACCCTCTCCCGCACACCATCTGCATTGACAGCGAGGTCTGTGGGGGTCTTTATCGCATCTGGATACTTCTTCAGAAGCTCGTCCGCCTCTTCCTGGACCTTGTCGTAGTCCTTTATCTCTGTCCGCATGAACTCCATGTTCGGCTTCCCAAGGTCGTAACCATGGGAGACCAGGAACACATTGGCCACGACACCAGTGGTGAGGACGGTGTCGACCGTCCCAGCTTCCAGCATGTTCTTGGCCACAGCGATGGAATCATCCACCTTCAGGCCCCCAAGGACAGCCACGGAGGGCTTCTCAACATCCTCCAGGACCTTGCCTAGAGAATTGAGCTCGTGAGCCATCACAGGTCCAGCAAGCATCGGCATGATGTCTGCAAAGCCTGTCATGGAGATCTGGCCACGGTGAGAGGTGGCGAACGCATCGTTCACGAACATGTCCACAAGCGGTGCGAGGTTCTTGACGATGTGGCTTCTATCGGGAGTGTTCTTGTCCACAGGGACCAGGACCTCCTCGGAGTAGAACCTGACGTTCTCCAAAAGAAGGATCTCCCCGATGCGAAGGCCCATGATAGCGTTCCTGGCCTTGGAACCGAATAGATCGTCGATGAAATGGACCGGTTTGCGAAGTATGTGGGCAAGTCGTTTCGCATGCTCGTTCAATGATACGAAATCTGCCTTGCCTGGCCTGCTCTGATGCGCTATCAGAACGAGCCTGCACCCCTTCATCCTCTTTATGCTCTGGGCATGCTCGCGTATCCTGATGTCACCTAGGAGCTTACCCGTGGCAGGGTTGATAGGGGAATTGAGGTCGACCCGCATGAGCACGGTCTTGCCGCGCAGGTCGACGTCCTCGATAGTTAGGAAGTCCTTCGCCATACTCCCACTGGACGTTCAGAATACATACCGCTATATATAGAAGATGGGTTGATTTTGGACAGCTGATGCGCATCACCAGTCAGCGGTCTTGGCATCTTTGAGGACCTGCTTGAGGTATTCTCCAGTATATGAGCCAGACTTGGAAATTTCTTCTGGTGTACCAGTTGCCACTATCTGTCCACCACCATCTCCCCCTTCTGGTCCCAGGTCTATTATCTGGTCCGCGCACTTGATGACGTCCATGTTGTGCTCGATGACCAGGATGGTGTTTCCCTGCTTTCGGAGACGAAGCAACACGGCCAGAAGTTTTTTGATGTCCTCGAAGTGCAGACCCGTGGTAGGTTCATCCAGCAAGTAAAGCGTCTTACCGGTGGCCTTCTTAGAAAGTTCTGTTGCAAGCTTCACCCTCTGTGCCTCTCCACCGGACAGTGTCGTGGCTGGTTGTCCCAACTGGACATAGGTCAGGCCCACATCGTAGAGCGTCTGGAGCTTCCGCCTGATCTTTGGAATGGGATGGAAGAACTCCAGGGCTTCCTCCACGGACATGTTGAGGACCTCGTGGATGTTCCTTCCGTTGTACTGGACTTCCAGGGTCTCACGCTCGTAGCGCTTCCCTTTGCAGGTGTCGCAGGGGATGTAGACGTCTGGAAGGAACTGCATCTCTATCTTGATCAGTCCTGCACCACCGCATGCTTCACACCTCCCACCTTTGACGTTGAACGAGAACCGTCCTGGCTTGTAGCCCCACTTCCGGGCATGCTGGGTGGAGGCGAACACTTCCCTGATGGGGGTGAATACATTGGTGTATGTGGCTGGATTCGAGCGCGGTGTCCTGCCGATAGGGCTCTGGTCGATGATGATGACCTTGTCGATGTTCTCGAGCCCCTCGATCATGTCGTGCTTGCCTGGAGCGTCGGAGGCCCTGTAGAAGTACCGGGCCAGGGAACGATACAGGATGTCATCAACAAAGGTGGACTTGCCAGAGCCAGACACCCCTGTGACGCAGATGAAACAGCCCAGAGGGATGTGGAAGTCCACGTCCTTGAGGTTGTGTTCCTTGCATCCCTTGACGACGATCTCCTTGCCGTTCGGCTCCTGCCTCTTCTCGGGTATCGGAATGCTTTCTTTGCCGGACAGGTATTTCCCAGTAAGGGAGCTCTTGTTCTTCATGATCTTTTCCGGTGATCCTTCTGCGACCACGTTGCCACCGTTCCTCCCAGCCCCTGGTCCCAGGTCGATGATATGGTCGGCCTGGAGCATGGTCTCTGTGTCGTGCTCCACTACAATGAGAGTATTACCCAGGTCCCGTAGCCTTTTAAGCGTGGCAATGAGCCGGTCATTGTCTCGCTGGTGAAGACCGATGGACGGCTCGTCCAGAACATACAACACTCCCACCAGGCCTGAACCTATCTGGGTCGCCAATCTGATCCTCTGGGATTCCCCGCCTGAAAGTGTGGAAGCAGCCCTGTCAAGGGTCACATAATCGAGCCCCACGTCCTTGAGGAAACCTAACCTGGCCTTTATCTCCTTGACAACTTCTTTGGCGATGAGCCTGTCCCTGTCGGATAGGTCGTCCATGATCCCATCGAAGAAGTCATAGGCTTCGTTGATGGAGAAAGTGGTGACGTCCATGATGGAGCGGTCGTTGATGGTAACTGCTCTGGATTCTGGCCGCAGGCGCATCCCCTCGCAGACGGGGCATTTGTCCTGGCTCATGTACTTCTCGTAGAGCTCCTTCATGCCACTGGAGGTCGTCTCACGGTACCTGCGCTCAAGCATCGGGATGACGCCTTCGAACGGCTTCTTGTACTGGTAGGACCTATCGTCCCCTGTGAGCAGATAAGGTATCCGGGTGTTACCAGAACCGTGGAGGATGACGTCCTTAACCTCATCAGGGAGGTCCTCCCATGGTGTCAGGGGTGAAGCGTCATAGTAGGTCAGGACCGAGTCCAGGATCTGCTGCATATAGCTCTGGAAGGTCGACGCGAATGGTTTGATAGCTCCGTCATAGATGTTCAAAGTAGGATCTGGAATGACCAGGTCCTCATCAATGGCCAGCAGATAACCAAGACCGTGACAGTTCGGGCAGGCGCCGTGAGGATTATTGAACGAGAAGTTCCTGGGTGCGAGCTCGTCGAAGGACTTGCCGCAATCCGGGCATGCCCTTTTCAGGGAGTGCGTCTTGAAATCGAATCCCTTGTTCTTGGTAGGTCTGACAGAGATGTCCACAGAGCCCTCGGCATACTGCATGGCGGTCTCAACAGAGTCTGAAAGCCTTTTCAGGTTCTGCTTGGTGACCTTGACCCTGTCCGTGACCACATGGATGGTATGGACCTTGTATCGGTCCAGGGTGTACTTCTGGCTCTCTACCCGCTCTACCAGGTCCTCGAGCTCGTGCTCCTCGCCGTCGATGATTATCCTGGCAAAGCCCTGGGCAAGATACCTCTTGAAGATCGCATTGTAGGTGCCTTTCCTATCCCGGACCACACAAGCGGCCACATAGAGGACCTTGTTCTCGTACTCCTCGAGGAGTTGGTCCACTATCTGCGGGACGGTCTGCTGCTGGACCACCAGACCGCATTCTGGACAGTGGGGCACACCTATCCTGGCATAGAGCAGTCGAAGATGGTCATAGATCTCGGTCACCGTTCCTACTGTGGACCGCGGATTGGACGAACGGCTCTTCTGGTCTATGGAAATTGCAGGAGAGAGCCCCTCGATGAGGTCCACATCCGGCTTCTTCATCTGACCAAGGAACTGCCTTGCGTAGGCTGAAAGGGACTCGACATATCGGCGCTGACCTTCTGCAAAGATCGTATCGAAGGCTAAAGTGGACTTTCCAGAACCAGAGATCCCAGTGATAACAACGAACTTGTTTCGAGGAATGAACGTATCAATATCCTGGAGGTTATGCTCCCGGGCTCCGAAGACGTATACTCCCTTTGATTGGTCCACTTTATTGCGGTCCAATTTAACGCTGCCATTGGTCTTTCTTATCTGCTTGCCAGCAGTGCCCTTTCTTTTGGCCATATCGTGCCTACCAAGCTCCCGAGTTGTGTACACATATATATGTTCGAAGGTCTGGGGTGACTGAAAGTGGGTTTTGTGCACCTTGCACAAACGAATCTGTAACTGAGTAGTCAACAATTAAATAGAGGCACCTCACTGTTGATTCTTGCGCGCTTTCGTGGAGGGATGTATTTCACCATAGACCCAGAAGAAAAAGACCGCAAGAAAAGGAAAAAAGCGGTGAAGCCCGACCACGACGATGAACTTTTAGATGATGATGATGAGGATACAGAAGAGATCGAGTTCGAGCTTGAAGAGTCGGAGGCAGTGATGTCCCACGACGAGAAGTACCAGGAGCTCGACCCGCGCCTCTATGCTATCCTCCAGGCCCCCCACAAGACCCATTCACTTCTTCCCCCAGGGGATGCGTTACTCCTTGGAAAACCTCATACGCCCAGTAAGGGCAAGGAGGATATAGAAGAGGAGGAAGAAGAGGAAGAGGACGAGACCCCACTTGCAGAGAAAGCGCGGGCATCTCCAAAACCTCGACCCAGGGAAAGGCCTATGAGGCCAGAACGCCCCCCGACAGACCGTGGAACGATCAAGCCACGCTACGGACCAAAGGTCGCTGCTGGTGACCTTATCGATCCCAAGGCAAAGGAGAGGGTGGAGGAGAAGAAGACCATTTCCAAGGCAGCACCTATCCCGAAGCGATCGTTCACAAGGAGAGAGGAGGAGTACCGAACGGATGCTGTAAAGGGTCCGTTGCATAGATCGGACTCACCACTATACATCCCAGGTGTGGCTTCGGTGAACATGACCAAGTGTCCACAGTGCGGGAGCTTCATGAACCTCACGGCTTCGAAGCGCTGCTATGTCTGTGGATATGTTGTAGGTCGTTAGAATTCTTCACTCAAGGCTCTTGAGTGCCCGAGTTATGAGATTGTCAGCCCGTCCATAGTCTGAACGAGCTATGGCCTGGGAAGCATCCTCCAAAAGCGATTCCGCAGCTTCGGTATCTGAGCCCTTCGTCTTGGCGATGATCATCTGGCTGCGAGCGAAATGGAACTTCTCTGCGGTCTCCTGGAAGAACCTGGAGTCACATTCCTTCTCCAGCTCCTCGATCTTTTCCAGGGCCTCATTGCTTATCTTGATGGCGAAGGCATAATCCGTGGTCGTGATAGCCTGTGACAGAAGTGCCTCCACATCATCGACCTTGGTCTCCTTTGCCTTGAGGTTCGCAATGCGATACATCACGGTCTGTGTGAGCTGCATGGCCTTTGCCCGGGTGTTGACCGTTGAACCACCCAGGGAGTTGAGGAACGCCTCTTCTTCCTCCTCCGACATAGGAGGGGTATCAGGCTCGTCGTCATCGTCGTCGTCATCATCGTCCTCGAAGACCACTTCTGGCTCATCCCCACCTTGAGGACCACTGTCCGAAAGGTCCGAAGAATCGTCAGATTCGAAAGGATCGTCCTCAAAGACCACCTCTGGCTCGTCCCCGTCATCCTCGAAGACAACTTCGGGTTCGTCCCCATCATCCTCAAAGATGACCTCTGGCTCCTCCTCCTCCTCATCGTCTTCGAACTCCACCTCGAACTCCTGCTCTTCCTCCTCCTCGGCTTCTGGTGGTGGTGGTGGTGGGGAAGCCTCTCCCTCTTCCACTGGCTCCATCTGGACAAGCAGCTCGTCTATCTCGCCCTGGAACTCCTCGTCAGGGATGGGCTGCATCTCTGGAAGCTCCTCTTCCTGTGCCTCTTCAGGCTTTTGTGGAGGAGGTGGTGGTGGGGCTGCAGCTGGGGTTGGAGGTGGAGGCGGGGCCTGGGCTCCAAAGACCTGACCACATGCGAAACAAGAGGGAGCATCGTCCCTATTTATGCGTCCACATCCAGGGCAGCGCATGACAGGGGATATTGGTCCTAGAATAAATTTATTACTCCGTACAATATTGGCCCCATCAAGGCCCATTGGGACACGAGGTCACGTTGGACTTATGTGTCAATGAGCCGCAGGGGGACATGATATGAGCTATACTAAGTATACTCGTGTACTTTTTGGAATTGCCATCCTCGCATTGCTCCTTATCCCATTGTTCGGCTGCTTACCAGTAGCTGCAAATGATGCACAGAGCATTGGCGGTATCTATGTTTACGAATCAGATACAGGTGGCTATGAGAAGACCATAAGCGAAGTCGACAAGGACATCACGTTCCAGTGGACGGTGTACAACTCGGACGCTACCAGCACCTTCCTGATCAAGATCAGCGTTGAGATGACCGAGACCGATATATGGACCAACTCCATGGATGAGTCGGTCGTGATCCTGAAGCCTTCAGAGATCTACACCGCGCTACTTGTGGTTGAGAACACCCAGGCCCTTCTCGAGGCCAAGGATTCGAAAAGCGATATCACTGTCACGTTCACGATAAGAGAGATCGATGGTACGAACAACGGAACCATGACAAGGACCGCCATGGCCGAGCTCGATGCCGACCAGCCCGATCAATCCGGCTACCTGTTCCTGGGAGCCAGGATAAAGGGCATCAACGTCGGCGGAGTGGTGGTGGATATGCCAGAGATCCTGGATATGCCAGTTATCAAGTTCTTCGTCTACCTGTTCGTCTACTTCCTTGCAGGTATCCTGTTCCTGTTCATCCTTATCCCAGTGGTCAAAAAGCTTGCAGCCAAGACAAAGACCCACATCGACGATATCATCGTGGAGATGGTGAGAAAGCCCATCATCGTCGCATTGTTCGTCAATGGTGTCGTAGGAGCCATCAGCGCGTTCGACCTTCCTGCCGAGCTTCTATCCAAGATAGATGCAGCCTACAATGCGTTCCTGATCATCCTTTTCACATGGTTGGGTATCAAGATCTACATGGCAGTCCTGACCTACCTGGGCGAGTATCACGCCAAGAAGAACATCCAGCTGCGCCATATCCTCATCCCGATGTTGAGGAAGGTCGGCTCTGTTATCATCTTCTTCTTCGGCTTCGCTTATGGCCTGCATTACCTCGGCATCGACGTATCGGTCCTCATAACCGGTATGGGAGTTGCTGGTTTGGTCATTGCGTTCGCGGCCCAGGACACATTGAGCAACTTCTTTGCTGGTGTGTTCCTCATCATCGAACCGAAGTTCAAGGTCCATGACCAGATAATCTTCGATGGAGAGGTGTACGAGATCAAGCAGATCGGCATGAGGACGACCCAGCTGTATGCTGTGTTCAAGCATCAGCTTGTCATCGTGCCCAACAGCGTCCTGGCCGGCGCTATGGTCATCAACATCACCGAGCCTTCCACCGAGATAAAGGTGGCAGTACCGTTCGGCATCGCTTATGGTGAGGATACCAGACGCGCAGAGAAGCTTGCCCTTGAGATAGCCAAGGCCCACCCCAATGTCCAGAAGGGTCCAGATAAGAATCCAGTTGTCCGTATCGGAGAGCTTGCAGACTCCAGCATCAACATGACGATCTACCTATGGGCAGACCACCTGGACAACAGGGGACTCATCAAGTCCGACCTCCTCCACGAGATCCATCAGAAGTTCAACAAGGAGGGCATCGAGATACCATTCCCACAGCAGGATGTGAACCTGAGGTTCGCAGACGGTGTCCCAACAGGTCTCAACGGTGGTGGACCGAACATCGGCAAGGGCGACGTAGAAGGCCCTGGCTGGTCAGCACCATAATACGAATGTTCGTCGGCCTCCTACAATGGGGGCCGATCACCTTTTTCTGTATCCACCATACAGTATGAGCGCAGCCACCAATACGATGATGATGACAGCTATTATCTCCCCAAAGAGGAATCCTGGAATTGGAGAACTACCATCAGAACCGCCGCCGATACCTCCTCCACCTCCACCGCCACCACTACCCTCTACCGTGACAGCGATACTTCCAGCTGCGATCCAGTTACCCTGGAAAAGGACACGGACGTTGATGGTGTGCGACCCTTCAGTGACACTCCCTTCGTTCAGGTCCACAGTGGCCTTGAACACGGTCCAATCAGCACCTGGAGAGTAATCCACAGCATCTGCCCAACCACCATTGTCCACACCGACCTGGACCCCTTCTATCGCGAAACCATCCAGCGTCCCTTCTACTGAAACGAAATCATCATGGTTACTCCCGGCGGCGGGGGTGGTTATCGATGCACGGATATTGTTAACGATGCACGCGCGAGTGAACGTCTGTGACTGGGTGCTCCTATCGTTGGTGGACCTGACCTTGATGGTGGTTGCACCATTGGTCTTACCAGTGGTATCCCAGGTGTATGACCATGTATTCGTCCCATCTGCAAGGTCCCAGGCACCTTCCTCCGTAGAAACCTCGACCTGGGTGATGCTGCCACGAAGGTCCGCAGCTGTTCCTGCGATCTCGTAGTTGCCCCAGACGTAAGCACCGTCGGTCGGACTGGTCACATGGATCTCCTGGTAGTCCCCAGCACCCATTTTCAGAGCGTTGTAGGCGTCCACCATGCCGAAGCCGTAAAGCTTGGAGTAGGTCCCCTCATCACCAGTGTAGTGGGGGGTACCCTTCGGTTCTGACGAAAGCCTCATTATCTCCTGGATCTGGGAAGGGTTCAGGTTCGGATTGGCCTGGATCATCAAAGCGCAGATACCTGCCACGTGGGGGCAGGCCATGGATGTTCCCGATTTCTCAACATCCCCTGCAGGGATGAGTATCCTGAAGCGTGAGTGGGCTGCAGCGTCTATTCCGACGCCAGGGGCCACAACGTCCGGCTTGTATTCGTCCGTGGACGTTCCATCCCCGTCGCTTCGCCTGGGGCCGCTCTGGGAGAAGTCGGCTATCTCGTCATCGCCCCTTCCGATGGTGTCCATATCATCGATGGCACCCACTGCTATGACGTTATCTGCGGACGCTGGCTGGGATATCCCGACATGAGAGTTACCGTCGTTTCCGATGGCCGCTACAACAACAAGGCCCGCTTCTGTGGCCTGCTGTGCGGCTCTGGCGTTGGCACCGTTGCCGTCATCGTCCCCACCACCGAACTCGCCTATGGAAATGGAAAGGACGTTGATACTGAAGTCGTCCTTGTTCAGGGTGCACCACTCGATGCCGTTCAGCAGGTCACCGCCGACACCCCAGTCCTGCAGAACCTTGAGGTCCACAAGGCTTGCCTGTGGAGCAACGCCCTTGTGAGTTCCGTCAGCGTTCCCGGCTCCCATGACGGTGCCAGCACAGTGGGTGCCATGACCGTCTGCATCGTCCGGGTTGTTGGTACCGTCCTGGTTGTCTGACGAGTCCGTGAAGTCCACACCTGCCACGAACTTCCCTCGAAGGGCTGGGTGGGAGTCGTCAACACCAGTATCCAGGACCGCGACCACTATCCCATCACCCTGGTATCCGGTCTCGAACTCCCAGGCGGTTTCCGGGGAATACTCGTCGGAGGGATTGGCCTTGATGGCACGGACGGATGTGTCCAGGAGTGGGACGTAGATGCCCTGGTACTCGATCATTACAACCCCCTCAAGGGTGAGGATGTGGTCGATATGGGAGGCTCTGACACCCTGGATGGCCACTGTGTCGATCATGGTGGAGACGTAGTCCACCTCTGCACCTGGACATGCGCTCTTCAACGCATCCACATCGTCTGTTGTAGGTGGATGATCGTAGTCAATGAACAGTGGAAGGTTCGAGAGGCTGATGAATCCCCTCTCTGCTGCCCTGGTAAGTCCCATGGCTTGTTCACCTGCGATAAACTGGTCCAGTCGGTCCTCAACTCTGTTACCGTCCACGTCACAAGACCAGTCGTCGTACCACTGTTCCTCAACTATCGGGGCAGGGGTATGGCCCGTAGTAGAAGGGGTCATGGCGACGACTAGGACTAGTGTGAAAATGACGGCGATGAGCGGTAGTGTACGTGCAGGTCCAGAGGTCATGGTATTACCCAATGCGTCTTCATTGAAGGAGGCCGATATATATCCTTTGGTCATAATAGTACTTAGTCGAAGTCGTCCATGACATCCTCTCTGTCCGAATCGTCATACTTGAACACGGTATCACACTTGGGGCATTTCTCCTCATATCCTGGGGCCATACGCGCCTTGCAACCAGAACAGAGGAACTCTGTCTCGCAGGAAATGCAACGGGTGGCTCCGAAGGGCATCGGCTCCCTGCAATGAGGACAGTAGTTGGTATGGCCGCAACTATTGCAGCTGGAAGCGAAGTAGTTGATAGGCTTCTGGCAGCCTGGACACGGGACCATATTATCCTTTCTGCAGTCCCTGCAGACACCGCTTCCACCACAGACCTTGCACTTACGGATGATCCAGATCCTACCTCTGCCTTTGCAGTTGGGGCACTTGTTGGTCCCATGGCATGTGGGACACTTCATTTTGTATTCCTTGGCGTTCCTTTTGGCGTCCTGGTAGGCCTTCTCTGGGTCGTACTTGAGCTTGGAAAGCCCCTTCTTCGCCTTTTTGACGTCCTTTTTAGAGGATCGCTTTATCTTTTCCACCTGGTGACCTTTGACGTCGATGGTGGTCTTGATGTTCTCTGTTATTATGACCTTGACCTCTGTGTTCTCGTCCAGGACTATCTCGTCGCTCTTTTCCTCGTGGATGGTCACGACCTCGTCCACGTCTGTAAAATCAAAGGTCTTTGCTTCGCCATAGTCTACGGTATTGCTCTCTGAAGGGTTGAAGAAGTTTATCTCGTCATACTCCTCAACGAGCATGTTGTCGTTGGACTTGTCCTTCTTCTCCTTGCTAGAGCTTTTGTGCCTGCGGGCTGACCGCTTACCGACACGTTTCACGAGGCCACCTCCCTGTTAGGGTAGGTGCTGACCAGAGCGCTAACGCTCATCAGAACAAGATAAAAGTCCTGCGACATATCTATTGTTGTAGTGCATGAAGATAGTGGCTATCCTCATGGGGCCATCATGAAGTCGCCTTCTTCCGTATCCTTGATGGAATGGGCCAATGCGTCCCTCAGGACCTGTCCCAATGTCTCCAAGCCAGACTCGATCTGCTCGTCGGACGGCATAGAGAAGTTGAGCCTCAACGTATTGTTTCCAGAGCCATCAACGTGGAATGGCTTGCCGGTCACATAAGCGACCTTTGCGCGGATGGCGTACTTGAACATCTCGGTGGTATCCACCTCTGGCGGGCATATGGCCCAGCTGAACAGACCACCGTCGGGCCTTGTGTACTTGACCTCTTCAGGGAAGTGCTCGTCCATTCCCTTGAGGAACAAGGTCCTCTTGCGCTTGTACATGTCTATGATCTTCTGGATGTGCGGCTCGAGGTATCCTCTGTCCATGAACTCGAAGGCGATGCGCTGGTTCAGTGCGCTTGTGCACAGGTCGGAGTTCTGCTTCGCATAGGTGAACTTCTCGATGATAGGTTCTGAAGCCACGGTCCAGGCGAGCCTGAGACCAGGCGTCATGATCTTGGAGATGGTGCCGAAGTAGATCACACGGCCTTCCTTGTCCATGGACTTGATGGACTTGACAGGGTCTCCCTCGTACCTGAGTTCTGAATATGGGTCATCCTCTACGACCAGCATATCATACTCGTGGGCGATGTCCAGGATCTTCTTCCTTCTATTGGTCGGCATTGTCACACCAGTAGGATTGTCAAAGGTTGGAACAAGATACATGAACTTGGGGTTCTCACCGTGGTGTGTCATCACACGGAGCTTCTCCTCAAGGTCATCTGGGTTCATACCCTCGCCATCCACCTGGACGGTCTCGAACTTGACACCGGCAGCAGCGAAGACGTTGGCCGCTCCCAGGTAAGTTGGGTTACCAACGATGATCGGGTCCCCTCTGTTCACAAACACCTTTGTCAGAAGGTCCAGTCCCTGCTGGGAGCCGGAAGTGATCTGGACGTTGTGTGAGTTCACGTCCATGCCGAAGTTCTTCTGGAGCCTCTCTGCGATGGCTTCCCTGAACTTCGAGTAACCCTCTGTGGTACCATACTGGAGCGAATGGTCTCCCTGGTCCATTATCACATCCTTGGCTATCTCTGCCATCTGTTCCTTCGGGAACAGCTGGGGATTGGGCAGGCCACCAGCGAATGATATGATATCTTTGCGCTGGGTGAGCTTGAGAAGCTCCCTGATCTCGGAGGCCTTCATGGTCTTGGCCCTGACAGAGAGCAGTGACTCCATTCTGATACGTTCTTTGTGGAGTGCGTCTATGTTGGATAAGGATAGAGGATCATCGGTCACTGGAACACCATTTCCTTGAACAGAACATCCGAATAAAGCATTTCTGGTAGAGCATGGATAGAAAAATCATAGTCTATGTCATCTAGGCCAGTGTACGAGTTAGGAAATCTTTTTTCATGTCAAATCAAGTTTTTACAAATCCCGAAAAAAATATACCTGGAAAGCGGGTTCAGGCCTTGATAGCGCCTTTAGGCGGTGTGGTCGGATGGTCGAGCTCGTTATAATCTGCGCAGGTTGTGCCAATGAATACATGGTGGATACCGATTCTCCACAATGGGAATGCCCGTCCTGCGAGAGGATCCTTGAGAACAAGAACTATCCATTCCTTTCTGCAAGATTGATGGAGGCCAAGAGGCTCGATGTCAAGGACTCTGATTGGAACGCTTTGTACCATGATATCCGGAACAAGGCCCTTGACAAGCTCATGGAGCTTAAGCTCCAATACAAGGTCGAGCAGATCGATCTTCCACCAGCCGAGGAGCTGGACCTTGGGAATGTTCCCGAGATCGATAGACTGGACGAGGAGGCCTGGAAGGAGGCCACGCTCCAGTTCATCGACAAGGCTCACGCTATTATCATAAAGCTTGAATCAAAGCTCGAGTGAACTACTCGATCATTCCTTCTGCATCACAGTGACCGCACTTCATAATGAGCGGTCTTGTTCCGTCATCTTCCAGTTCAACGACGGAGCCACACTGATAGCACTCCACTGCTAGGATGTTCTTCTCCGCTTCTGCACCCTCAGGTGCTGTTTCTGGAGGAGCTTCTGGCGCTGGGGCCTCTGGTTCTGCAGGTGGTTCTGGTGATGGTGGTGCTGCACCCTCGTTGGTATCGATGGGTGCGAAGAGATCATCAAGGTCACCGCCAGGTTTTGGCTCCTCTTGAGGGTCACTACCCGGAAGGTCCGAAGAACCGGCAGGTTCGATAGGATCTGCAGGTGCTTCAGCCGGTGGAGCCTCTGCTGGTGGCTGTTCTGCAGATGCTGGTTCTGGTGGCGCTTCCGGTGGGGCCTCTGGGGGTTGAGGAGGTGCCTCTGGCGGGGGCGCACCTGAAGGTGGAGGTCCCTGGGGAGGCATTTCTCCTGGTGGTGGACCTTGCGGCGGGGGCCCCTGAGGTGGCATTCCTCCTGGGGGTGGTCCCTGTGGGGGTGCTCCTGGTGGAGGCATCTGGCCTGGAGGTGGACCCTGTGGTGGCATTCCTCCCGGTGGAGGTGCTTGACCAGGCGGTGGAGCAGGAGCTCTCTGGGGCGGGTTGTTCATTATATCCTGGATCTCCCTCTCGAGCGAGTCCAGCTGGCCGTCCAGCTCCTGCTGCTTGTTGGCCATGTCCTTTACGGAGGGTCCCTTCTTTTTAAAAACACTGTCAAGTAGTCCGATATTAGGTGCCCCCTGCGCCTAGGTGCGCGAGACGTATCTGATGATGGATAAAAAAGGTTTTGCATTCTTAAAGGGCAGAATCAGCCAGCATCTTTCTGAAGGTCTGTCGCAGATAACGTCTGGGATAGGCCATGGCCCTGACCTTGTCGACACCAGTGGTTCGCATTATCGCATAGGACGTTGCGAAGCCCTTGACCTGCCCGTCGATGGATCCTGCAAGGAGATGGGTCGGTTTGGGTTTGGCCATGTCCCGGACCCTGAACACGACCTTGTGACCTGGGGACTGAGCGTCTGTTCGTCCTTCACCTGTAAGGATCGCTGTGGACCGATCCATCATCTTTTCGAGCTTTACGATCCCAGCTATGGTATCGAACCCATCTACCAGCTCCCAACCACAGATGGCTGAAAGAGCTGCTGGAACTCCACCTGAAGCACCCCCATACTTCATCTTGGTGATCGGCTTGCCAGAACGATCGTTCAACGCTTTCCCCCATTGTTCAAGACCGTTCTCCACTTGGACCAAAGGCTGTCCCTTGAGTCCCTTCTGTGGTCCATAGACACGGGCTGCGCCATTTGGTCCTACCAGGGGGTTTGTGACATCACACACGACCTTCGCTTTGATGCTACGATACTGCTCGAGAAGCTCTTCATCCTCTCGAACGTCCTTTGACCTGGTGACCGCCCTTGACCCAAGAGGTAGTGACCTATTCCTATCGTCCAGTACCTTGAATCCCATCCCTTGCAGGACCCCAATACCTCCATCCACTGTAGCTGAACCCCCGACGCAGAGGTATAGCTCCTTAAGCTTGGGTTCGTCCTGGACAAGCTTTCTGATGAGCTGCCCAGTCCCATAGGTCGTTGCGAGCATAGGATTGAGCTTGGCCCCTATCTTGAGGACCCTGTCCATGCCTGAGACCCGTGCGAGCTCAATGTAAGCTGTCCACCCCTTGATCAGGTAGGGTGCCATTATGGGTTCCTGAAGAGTACCCAGGACCTTTCGGTATCGGAGCTCTCCCCCCACCGCTCGATGTATTACAGCGAGTGAACCTTCCCCCCCGTCGGCCATGGGGCATGAGAGCGTTCGTACATCGTGCTTGGACGCTTCATGCTCAAGCGTCTGGCATACCTCGATGGACGATAAGGTTCCCTTGAAAGAATCAGGAGCGAGAAGTAGTGTCACGAGGGAGGGTATGTGGTGGTGGGGGAAAAGGGTTTTCTTTCAGAGGGCCTAACCCGTTCAAGAGCTACCTTCAAAAGCCAGTGAATAGACGCCCCAGCCTGGTCCCACGGACTGGTTATTCAATGTGTAATAACCATAGGATTGTTCAGAATGCCATTTCATAGTATGTTCTATGAAGACCTCTTGCGGTGCATCATTATAGTACATATTGCCGTTTCCATATTTCATACTGGGTGTGATAGGAAAATCTGGATCGTCCACTTGATCAATGGTATTGTATGCAGTTACTTTGACGTGTTTGGTCCTGAACTCAATGCTCAATCCCACACCGTAGCTGGTGTTCACTAGCTCCAGGGCTGCCTCTCCTTCTCTTACAGTATAGCGATCGTTGATAGAACCAAACCAGGTCGTGTCATGCTCCTCCATCGGAACAGGAACGATGACCTTACCTTGGGATAGATGCTCGGACCAGAGCTCTATTTTAACTCTATGTTCGCACCAATCTGGTGCTTCTGTGCATCCCATGTTCAGTCCAGCAAATATCATCAACACCCAAAATACCGCTATAACGACATTCCTCATGCACAAAGCATTCCGGTAAGTATGAAAAAGGGTTTTGGCGAAGTCTTTGACACCTACGCCCCGTCTTCGATACCAACAGCGGACATGAACACCTTCTCCAGGTCCCCACCAGCCTTCTTCCGAAGCTCATCCATGGTCCCAGAGGCAACGACCTTGCCCTCATAGATGATCACGACCTTGGTGCAAAGCTTCTCGGCGATCTCGAGGATATGGGTGTTCATAAACACAGTGTTCCCACGGTCTACATAGTCCACCAGATACTCACGGAGCTTCTTCTGGTAGATCGGGTCCAGGTTGATGAACGGCTCGTCAAGGAACAGCAGAGGAGGTTCATGCAGGAACGCTCCGGCAAGCATCAGCTTCTGCCGCATGCCCTTGGACATGTCCTTGCAGATGGTGTTCTCTCTGCCCACAAGATCGAAGAACGTCAACCAATCCTTCACCACAGTATCCTGGTCTGGGACCTTGCGCAGGTGTGCCACGAACTCCAGGTACTCCTTGCCGGTCAGGAACGTTGGAGGAGACTCGAACTCTGGAACGATACCTATCTCGGCCTTCACAGATAGAGGATCGGCCTTGGTATCGATGCCCATGACCTTGACATTGCCACCAGTTTGCTCTATCTGGCCTGTGAGGATCTTGAGCAATGTTGTCTTGCCAGCTCCATTTGGGCCGAACAATCCGAAGAACTCACCCTTGCGGACCTTTAGGTCCACATTGTCCAATGCTTTGAACTCGCCAAAGGTCTTGGAGACCTTCTTTGCCACCGTGACGTACTCAACACCCATCTGTCCCTACTCCTCCACCTCGCCTTTCTTCTTGCGTGAGAGCTTGTCCTTGACAAGTATCAGGATACCTATGACCACGATTATTACGATACCCAGGACTGCAAAGGGTATGATATTGATGTCCGGTCCGCCTCCATCGCCGTCACCGTCAGAAGCTGCAACTTCGGTCTTACCTTCTACCGTGAACGTCTGAACCAGAACTGTTGACGACATGGAGCTGTCATCGGTTGCCTGCACAGCGATGGAATGCTTGCCAGGAGCAAGCTCCATGATGTTTATCGTGTAGGTCCATAGGGTGTTCGACCCTGCACCTACAGACTCTGCAAGCTTTGGGTCCCCACCATCGAGGCTGACAGTGACCGACTTGACGTTCTGCAGGTCAAAGGCCCTGACAGAGATGATCAGGGTCGTGGTCTCCTCGGTGTTCAATGTCGTGTTATAGGCGCTTGGATACTCGAAGATCACGGTAGGTGGAATGGTCGCTGGATCCTCGTTGGTCATGGAATGGTATGCCTTCAGGAAGTCGTCCCAGTACCTGGCCTTTGCGAAGTTGATCTCGTCGAACCTGTTATCGTAGGTAGTGGAACCAGGCACTGATGACTGGTCCCTGTTGGGGAAGTAGATGGTAAGTCCATTCGCCTTGTTCGGCATCATGGAATGCTCCATATCCACGTATACTGCTGATATGATGTTCTTGGCTGCTGCTCGCAGGTCGGAGCATCTATCGCGCAGCTGGGAGTCCAGAAGGATCCTCGCCTCAAGGTTCAGTGTGAACCCGATGATGTCGTACTGTGCGTAGCCAAAGAAGTCATATGGGCCGATACTGGCCATATCATATCCTGTCGTAGCAGCCCTGGCTTGATAGATCTCCTGTGCCCAATCACCACCTCTGGCGGCTAGGAACATGGAGAACTTCTCAAGCTCCAGAATGAACGAATCGAAGTTGGAAAGGTCGAAACAGGCCTGAACGATCTGTCGTGCATCGCTTGGGTCCTCGATCCTATCTGTATATGAGTCAACGTAGGCCTTGGCGATGTAGTCTCCCAGCTCCTCGGGTGTCATGTCAGGAACGTTGATGAGCCTCATCATGATGGTCTCGTATGGCCATCCATCGCCAGGCTCCACGTATCCAGATGCGATGCAGTAATCCACATAGTCCTCGAGCTCGTAAAGGACAGCGACCTGTGCCATCAGACAAGCATCGAATCCAAGGACGTCTATCTTCCTTCCGAGCTTGTCGTGTATCTTCGACATGGCATAGTTGAGCTCACCGAGCGTGATCCTGTCGTGGTTACCATCCTCATCCTCGGAGCTATCGTCCCAGCAGATACCATGCCAGGCACCGCCATGGTCCCACATGGAAAGGAGATAATGGTCTGCGGGATAGTTATCGACACAGTATGAAACGAACCTGATGAGGGTCTCTGGGTCTCCCATGTTCAGCTCATCGATGCCCCAGGTCTCATCGTGGATGCTACTGATGGTGTCAGGGTTCTCATCCTTTGTGACCCTGTAGAGCCTGGTATCACCCAGGTCGCCGTTGGAGTCATCGAACTCCCCCTCGATCCTGTCATGGAGGACGATGATGTTGACCTCGTCTGAAGAACCGACGGTCTCCATCTCGTTCATGTCGTTGACAGAAGCGCCCTCGAGGTTGTTATCGCCATCCATGTAAACCATGAAGGTCCATGTGACCGGGGTCGGCGCCTCCTCCTCAGCATTCACTGGGGACATGCTAACTATTAGTGTCAGAAGCAGAACTGCAACAAGTGCGATCGCACCGGTCCTTTTGATGTTCATGGAAGGTCCCTCCAGATGTCAGTGACAGCCTGAGCTATACCTATGGCCATCACTTAGTTGTCATGTTATAATGTTTATGGTCAGCTTATGATTCTGCCACGTAAGGACACATATTCAGAAGTGGATCTCCCGAAACAAGATTACCAAAGGTTTTTTATCTGGTAGGATGTAATCTGTTATCTAGTAAGGGAGCGTGGGCACCTGGCACCCATTGTCAATACTGTGATGGACAAATGGAAGAACATGACGAAGCTCCAGAAGGGTATCCTTTCTGGGATAGTCGCCTGTCTTTTGATAGGCGGAGGCATCTTCGTCATAGTCCAGCAGTTGATGGAACCCCAGGACTTCCAGCCCTCTGTCAACCTCAAGTATGAGATGAACAGCGGTGTCATCGTAGAGCTCGACCTGAACAGTGAAGAACAACTTCTTGCCGCTGCTTGTATGATCCCTGTAACTCCCACAACGGTAACAGGCCTGCCAGACTTCAAACCGCTGGTGTTCCGGGAACGAGGTCAACCTCTGGCAACGGACATCGCCACCTCCGAACCTGACCTTCGTGAACGGGTCGAGCTGAACAAGCTGGGTAACAGCAAAGAAGAGATGTCCCGTGGTGTGGCCAACAAGTACTGGGCCACTGTCAACACCATCATAGTTGTATCCACATACGATGAGGCGTTACTAGTCGCTCCACTTGCGAAGCTCACTAATTCCCCGATCATCTATGACTCCTCAAAGGTCGGCGACTTCGTCGAATCCCGCAAGGTCGAGAACATGATCCTCGTTGGCGGCGCCTCCGACCACGATGACCTGAAGCGTGGCGTTGGAATAAGGCGCCTGGCCGATAGGGACGCAGTATGGGACTACTACATGGAGGAAGCCACAGCCCGTGGTGTGACCGTTGATTACATCGTTGTCATCAACCCATACGATATCCAGTTCAGCAATGATAGCTACTGGACCCCTGGTATGTCATTGCCATCAGCCTATCTTGCGGCCTCACACGATGCCCTTGTGGTGCTCAACGATTACACTGTGGAGCACAACTGGACCTGCCTCCTCGGCTATGGAACCGGTGATGCAGGCTCTGGTGAGCGAGGTGCTGACGAAGATATCGCCAACGATACCGAGGAGATGCGCATCCAGAAACTTGTGAATGCGAAGGCGATCTTGGCCGACAACGACATCGATTACGCTTACTCTTATCTCACTTCCCGTGGCCATCTGGCCAAGTACGTCGCCATCGGTGGCGGCCCGGGAGCCATCCCCCATCTTTACATCAAGAGCCCCATCTGGTATGAGGGTGTGAAGCAGGATGCCAAGGGCGAGGAGTATGTGGCTTCAGACCATTACTACGGCGACACAGACCTGCGGTTAACGGCTGATGAGTACGGTGAGTACACATTAGGGAACAACTACGGCCACATGCGCTCCGAGCTCTATGTCCAAGAGATGGCCGTAGGTAGGATCGTTGCATCCTCGATGCAGGACGCATGCGGTCTTGTAGCCAGGTCGCTTGGCTACTGGAAATCCTACTATAACCAGAACGTCCTCACAGACCAGACGGTCTGGTGGAGACAGACCACTGTCGTTACTTCACTTGTCACAGGAACAGCGGACAACAACGTCGCCAACCAGCAGGTGGCCCTGTTCGCCCAGAACAACATGCTTACAAAGAAGATCGATCCGCGTAACGCCCCGATCCAGTGGGCCACTGGCGAGGACACGGTCAAGCTCTCCATGGAGACCTCCAACGCCATCATCTACGATGGCCATGGATACCCGGATGGATGGTATTACATGTGGAGCTCCACCTCGGACAAGGAAGCAGATTGGGACAGGATAGGTGCCGAGGACATTCGCGGCTCCGATCTCCATGCAGCTCCAGTGTTCGGTGCATGTTGTTTGAGCTCTGCTTTGGACTGGCCTACAGTATGGGCTGGTGGCTCCAAGGAGGCCGAGTTCACACCACACAACTCCATGGCTTTAGCATTCATCCATGCAGGTTCATCCGGTTACGTCGGTGCCACAGAGGAGAGCTGGGGTGCGTTCTTCTTCGGTCTGTTCGACGGCACACCTGACCAGTATGGTGCTGGTGACTTCGACATGGCCACCATGTACTACAGGCATCTTCTCGAGGATGGTATGACCAATGGTGAGGCCTTGAATGCGGCCAAGACGTCCTTCTACGAAGTGGATTGGTTGAAAGAAGGGGAGAGACCCTTTGCTAGGGTCTGTGTCTTGGAGACCGTTCTTTATGGTGATCCGGCGGCTCCTTGGGCCTATCCAGGGGAGTCCTAGAAGAACATAAATAAGACCTCGTTGATAGCCCGCTTCCCGGCTGGCTCGTATGTTTTCAAAGTTGCAGGGGTAGCTCAGCTCGGTAAGGCGCGAGACTGGAAATCTCGTGGAGGTAACTCCTCGGGGGTTCAAATCCCCTCCCCTGCGCTTTTCACTTTTTTGTGATTTTAGCAGCCTAGAGCATTCTAAAATCACAGAAGGTGAAAAGCGCGCCGCCCCGCTAGAGCCAGCGACGGCCTGGTAAGGCTGCGCCGAGAAGTTTTCGCAACTGTTCTCAGTGACGTGCGGAAACTTACTCGCCCGTCTTGGGGCTCGTATAAAAGAAAGCTTTCGAGGCCAACCATTCTACTTTTGTAACAAAACTTAGAAATATAACCTAATCCTAAAGCCATACAATGACCCCCCTGTCCCGGCGCAGCTCCTGGCTCATCATTTCATCCGTTCTCTTTGCGGTCTTGTTCCTCATCCCAGCCTCGGCTCACGAGTGGAACAACCACCCTGACGAGTCCATCGGTGGGGAGTTATTCTACATGGAGAACACCCGGGTCGACTACCCTCCGTCCCTTAAAAAGATCCCCGACGATAACAAGACGACCCTCTACAACAGGGCCAAGATCGATGCTGGTGACACCATTGTAATGCCCTATCCAGTGGTCCACATGAAGACCCTGTATCACGCTTACGTTCCAGACCTCAGGCCCGAGATGAAGCTCTATCTGAACCCACAGGGTCAGTATGGGGTCCATCTCAAGGTCACCGTTCGGATAAACTACACTGGGAATGTTCGAACGGGATATGATACGATCATCGACCTGGGGGAAAAGGTGGACCTGAGTCCAGCTCCAGACCAGATAGTTCCTTTCTATGGCGATAGGGACCTTGGTCTGGAGGATATCGAGTATGGCTCGTTCCAGGTAAGGATAGAGCGTCTTGACAACGGGAACAAGTCTGTGCTCATCCACTGCAACTATGGCAACGCCTACTCATGGATAAGGATGCCATACGAGCAGAAGGAGTTCGTACCGAACTCTACAAGTGGAAGTCTGGACACTCCCAGGATAATCGCTGCAGCAGTTCTCACAACAGCACTCCTCGGCCTCATCGGCTTCATCTATTACAATTACCAGAAGAACAATAAAAAGGACACCGAAGATGAACCAGAAGAGATCCCAGAGGAGACGAAGGCCGATAAGACCAGGGACAAGCGCGAACGGAAGCAGCAGCGCAAGGACGAGCGTAAACGCCGTGAGATGCGACGCGGTGGACGGAAACTGAGGTGATCCAAACGAGTGAGAAGGTAATCCTGGCCTACGACGGAACCCCAGAGTCCGAGAAGGCGGCCATACGCACCAGGGAGGTCCTAGGCGCACATCCTGATGAGGAGTTGATAGTGGTTACCATCGTCCCTTGCGTTGGAGAGTGCGAGCACACTGACGAACAAATCTCCGAGCAGATGGCCGAGGCCAAGGAAGCCTTGAAGAAGAAGGTCAAGGAGCTCACGCATCTTGGATACAAGGCCCAGGGTGTTGTGACGGAGGGGGATGTTGTGGAGATCCTTCTGAACATGGTCGAGTATCATCAGCCGAAGATGCTGGTCATTGCTCGTGCAGACTACGAGAGCTATTCCCAGCATGCGATAGATTCAGCTGCAGATGAGTTGTCTAGAAAGGCAGCGTGTCCTGTGCTGATAGTTACTTAAGGGGCCCACCCACCAAATTCCTCCCCACCCGACCTTGGGTACTGGCTCGAACCCCCCCCCTTCTCACCTGCACCCAAGGTCAAGAAGTTGTTTTCTTCTTGCGACCTTTCTTCTTCTTCCCTTCTTTAGGGATCCAGACACCACAGTAGATCGCCTTCCGCTCCTCATCGATCCTCTTCCCAAGCTCGCTCAAAGGCATCTTCTTGACGAACTCATAGGTCTTGCGAAGCGACCGCTTCTTACGCCCATCCTCCACCTGTGACATGACCCAGAGGTATCGAGCAAGCTCCTTCCTGGCACTGTCCTGGATGAACACAGTGAGGATGGCGAGCTCGGTCCCAGCGATACACATACCAAGGACAACGGACACTGCGGTGAGTATCCATCCATAATCTGCAATGAGGAACTGTCCGGAGAAGGCCATGGCGGTGAAGTTCCAGACGAAGTGGCCGGCCATTGCAAGGAGCACACCCAACACTACCAACGCCAGGAACCGTGCCTGTCCCTGCCGCTTGAACTTGCCGATGAAGAACCCGATCATTGCGCTACCGAGAACGTGACCGGTGGCGGACCCGAAGGTTCGAACGAACATCATCAAAGGCCAAAAGGCAGCACCCATGGTCACGTACTGGGTGTTCTCGATTATAGCAAAGCCAAGACCACAGGCAGCACCGAACAGCAGCCCCTCGAGCTCATCATTGATGCTCTTGTGGAACACGAGCATGCCAAGAGCTTTGGCGGGCTCCTCTATCAGAGGTGCGAAGATGACCACGCTTACAAGCAGGAGCACCAGCTCTGAAGGCCTGAAAACTATCTCGACGATCTTGATGCCGATACCTGCGAACAGGATGACGATGGTGGGGGAGAATATCCCCCATGCCAGAAAGCGAAGTACCACTCTTGTCCGAGGGGGGATGACCATGGTCCGGCCGATGTACGCGAACCATACTGGTGCAATAAGACCTAGACCGATGAACGTGATGAACATGCCTATCATGATAAGAGCGGCATGGAACCAAGCAAAACCAGTGATCAGGTCCATGGATAATTCTGGCACTGTGAAAACGAAGAGGTAGAACAACCAGATGGGGGTTCCCAGAGCGATGCAGAGCATGATGCCAAGCACAGACCATCTGGCCTTGGGAAATACCATGGAACCGGAGATCCGCTCCTTGATGCGTTCATAGACAAGTTGGTACCGCTTCGCATCTGACAGACCACCAGAAAGAGGATCGTTAGAACCCTTGTCCGGATCGTCTTTGAAAAAGGAAGGGTGATAGTAATGGTCTGGATTGTGGACCCATGGCTTGTTCCCCCAGTACATCTGGGGCTCTGTGGTTGGCGTATCCTTTATCCAGTCCGTTGCTGACCTTTTCCTGTATTCCATGGGCGGGGCCTTCCTCTCTGGATTGTCAGCGATACCTCCAGCGATCAGGTCCAGGTCCTCGGATGTTGAATCCTCGACGTTCAGAAGGTAGGGTGGGATCCCCGACCGTTTCGTGGCCTTGACCTTACCCTTGTCATAGTCCGACTCCAGGACAGGCCCCATCCTGTTGCCTTCGGCCATTGCCGCTGCCTGGTCCTGACTCCAAAGCCTCTGCTCTGAACGTCTTCCAACAATGAAGATCAGCACGAAGACCGTGATACAACCTGTGATGCCCATTCCAAGTCCCATGAGTATCATGACACCGGATGCACTGGCACCAAGGAACGGGACCACACCCATGTACACGTTCAGAAGCAGGACCAGACCGCTGGAGACCAGGATGCCTCCCCAGCCCAGGGATAGTGCTGCCTCGATCGTAGCGAACGTCCAAAGGTAAGTGAGGAACGTAGCCCTTCTATGGGCCTTCTTGTAGGCACTATCGAGGTCCAAAACTTACACCATATCCTCAGTCTGTTGATATGCCCTGGGGGGTTATAAGCATACCCCAAACTACATTGGCATATCGTCGAGGGGCTCCATCTCTGGAAGGTCATCCATATCGTCAGGCATACCTGCGTCGTCGGATGGAAGATCATCGGGAAGGAGTACGTCCATGTCGTCATCGACCTCCTCTTCTTCATCTTCTGCGTCAAAGTCATCCTCCATGCCTTCCATCTCCTCCTCCATCTCTTCCTCAAGGTCCTCGTCCACCTCTTCTGTAGGAGCTTCCTCCTCGTAGACCGGGATGTCCTCTTCTTCATCCATTTCCTTCTCTTCCTTCTTTGGCGGAGGTGTCTTTGTTTTTGGTTTACGGACCGTCACAGGCTTTTGCTGCTTGGGCTTTGAGGGCTTCTGCTTTTGGGAGGATGCGTAGGCGATATCTGACAGATGATGTTCCTCGTCCTCTTCTGGCTCTTCTTTCTGGACCTCTTCCTCGGGCTCTTCCTTCTTGGCACGCATGACAAAGAACACTACTGCCCCAATGATGACGAGAAGTACGATCACGATGATGATAGCTGCAATAACGCCGTACATGGTGGAATCGTCAGACCCTCCATCTCTACCGTCCACTCCCCCATCTCCCCCATCGTTAGAGCCGCCGTCCGTGGTTCCTCCATCCCCTCCATCGGTCGTTCCCCCATCTCCCCCATCTGTGGTACCACCATCACCACCATCTCCACCATCGGTACCATTGGGAACCTCCTCCTCAACAGCAGCGATGGTGATGGTCATGCTGGTTGGCAGGGAATGGTCCGTCCCATCGAACACCGTTAGGGTTACAACATAGTCCTTGGAAACGTTGAACTCCTCGTAGTTATGCACTGGGACCTTTCCCTCACCGTTGGTTCCATCACCGTAGTCCCACTGATAGATCAGGGTATCCCCGTCTATGTCATAACCATCCTTGGCAGTGAAAGTGACGTTGTTCGGATTGGTCTTCCAGAACCTGAAGCTGAAGTTATTGTTGGTCGGGACGTCGTTGACCGGCCTGACGGTGATGTTGATATCGTGATAGGCTATGGCAAGGGAATCGGAACCCGAGATGGTTATTATCTCTGTTCCGAACCAGTTCGCGTCCGGCTGCAGTTTGAGAGAGCCATTGGTCAGAACGACAGCAGCGATGTGGTCCGAGGATGTTGTATCCACGACTAGGGTGTCCCCGTCTGCATCTGTGAACAAGGAACCAAGCGAGATGTAGCCTGTGGTATCCTCATTGAATGCGTAAGTGTCGATGGCAGTGGCAACAACTGGTTCACCATTGACAACGGTCACAGACGTGCTGGTTGCTGGTGATGGATCGATACCATCCCATGCGACGACAGATGCCTCGAAGACATCACCGATCGTAGTGTCGTTGGCAGGAACGATGACCTCCAGGACAGTAGCGTTTGCAAGCGTCGTGTACACCGCGTCGTTCTTCATGATCGTGTAGGTATAGTAGATGATGTCATCAGGCAACGTGTCGGCGTCCGTAGCCAGCTTCGATATGCTGAACGTGATGTCCTGGCCCTTCAATGGCGCTGTCGGTGCAGCACTTATCTCTGGTGCTGTTGGAGCGTTGTTGACCACATCCATGACGGTCTCACCAAAGCTGTAACCTCCGATGATGTCCTGGGCGTAGACCCGGACCAGGTACGACCTGTGATACTCCAGTGGCGTTGTGACCTCGTAGAACGTGTTGGTCAACGTGTGGTTGTCAACAAGCTTGTCCGCTCCATTGGTGGTTCCGTTGAAGATGGTGATCATGTAACTGAACCCATGCGACTCTGGGTCTGTGGATGCATCCCAGTCTATCCTTGGCGTCAGGTCATGGGTGGCGTTCGGAATTATGTTGGATGGAGCTGTAGGCGCCCCATTTGTCAGAGGATAGACCGTTACGTCCATGTTATCGTGGACAGAGACATCAAGATACCCTGGGAGGAAGGTAGGTGCGACCCCACTGATGTTGTGCGGAGTCGTATATGTCGGGTTGGAGCTGATCTTTCCCTCCTCGACCATTATCCATTCGGCTATGCCTGTTGGACCAGCCATGCCTGTGAAGACGGTAGCAGGAGTGCTATCATTGACGGTGACCAAAGCTCCAGGCAGGGATGAGGCACCATCGCTGACTGTGACGTTCAGATACCAAAGGTTGATGATGAACGCTGTTGGAGAGAAGTGACAGTTGCTCATGTTGTAGTATGTAGAGATGGCTCTGGGTGTTGCCTGGTTCATAACAGAGATATCGTGCTTTCCACAAGTGATGAAGGTGCAGTTATCGATGTCCATATCAGCCGAGGTGTTCAACCCCTGGAAGCAAGAGACGAACCTGTTATGGGCAAAGGTCAAGCTCGAATCGGCCAGGACCTTGACTCCATTGTTCGTTATCGATCTGAATATCGAGTGAGTTATCGTGAAGTTGTCCATAGCACAGTTCGAGTACAACCCGTTGGGCATGCTCTCGAACAGACAGTGGGACAAGTTCAGATACCTTGCATCTGGAGCTGGGAAGAAGGAAACACTGTATGCTATCCCATAGTCGGTCAGGTCATGGAAATGGCTGCCATGGACATCTACATCTTTCAGAGCGTTGTTAGGTGTGACGAAGATCCCTCGCTCCTGGTCTCGGAATGTGCAGTTGAGGATGTGGGTGTTGCGCCGGCCCCCCTTAATGCTCATCCCTGCTGC
>JANQNL010000131.1 GCA_028279585.1 Thermoplasmatota archaeon | reverse complement strand
CCCATCATGGAAATCACCTTGATTGGTGGCCGCTGGAGCGGCCGGGGGGCATCCAGTATATTTGATCTTCTATATATGTGTTATTCATAAGAGGACGAGAGCCAGAGCTCATCGAAAAGTGCGAGCGAGCAGGCCGCCGGGGGTGAGGCGGCGGCACGGCGGAGTGAGCATTGGGCGGGGGGGAGGGTGGGGGTTGGGGTGGGTATCAGATGTCGAACAACACACGCACCAACGTCCGCCCATCCTCCTCCCAGCACTCCAGCATGTGGTACGTGATCGCCTTGACCTCGGTCCCGAGCTTATGCTTATCCGCATCGTAAACTTCACCGTACATCGTCGCGGACATGGACCCATCCTCTCCAACCGTAACCTTCACCCGAGCGGGCAAGAAAAAGTCAGCATAGAAGACAACAAGGAACTGCGAAAGCAGCGACACCGTCGTCAGAGTTTCCTCGCCCTCACCGGGAACCTCCATCACACGCTCCTCCTTCTCCTCCACTCCAGAAGCTACAAAGAGCACCTCGAACAACCCTGCCAGGCATCCTTCCACAGCCTCGGAAAGATCGTCACCACTTCCAATTACCCCAATGTCCGCAGTGTGCTCCAGCATCTCGTATGCTGATGTCATCAGAACCCGAACGAACAACGAGGCTATAAGGTCGACGGGAGCATAGTATAGATACCAACAATGTACTTCCTGTACCACTAGGTGGGCCCATGGACGAGGAGAAGAACAAGCAGGAGTACGAGGAGGTCCTGACCTCTTATTACAAGGACGAGACGGTCAGCGCCATCATCTCTTTGAAAGTCGATACGAAGTATGCCGATAAGATAGCTGCCAGGGCGTCAAAGAGTCCCAACGTAGTAGATGCATTCCTTGTCACAGGCGACACTGACATCATCCTCAAGGCAAGCTTCGAGACCTACGGTCAACTAAAGGACTTCATCGTCGCAGAGCTTGGCTCCATCCAGGGCGTCAAGGACACCCAGACCATGATGGTGGTCACGACCTTCAAGGAAGCTGGTGAGGCAAAGATAGAGGACGATGACCTGGAGTGAACCTATAGGTCATCGGCTTCTTCGATCTCCACGTGCTTGACCTTTGGATGCTTTGCTCTGTAGCGCTTGAACGCATACAGGGACATGCACACAAGCCACAGGACACCGAGCAGGATTACAGCGACCCATGCGAACATGTCAGGTCGGACGGCCTGACTCTCCTGGGTCCCACCGCCACCACCTGTCTCTGGTGGTGTCCATCCAGTAGGTGTAGGATCTGTTGGCTTCGGGTCCTTCTCATCAGAGATACCGTCATCGTCAGAGTCCAGGATCTGTGTCTTGTCGAAAGGCCACTTGTCCTCGGAGTCCGGGACACCATCGTTGTCCGAGTCGATGATGGTGACACCGCCTGTGCCTGTCACCTCTTCATCGTGGTCGATGGTGATGTTCACGGTCCACACGTTCGACCAGGCGCTATTGGTGTCCATGGCCTTGGCCTCGATAGTGACCGACTCACCGTCTTCATAATCTTCAGAGTTGAGGGTGAATCCCCAGGACTCCTTTCCTACGGCTGTGAACCAGTCACCGTTGTTGATCCTGACGTCGACCTGCGAAAGACCTTCTGGGTCTACGGCTCGTCCTACAACGCTGTACTTGCCAAAGACTAGCTCGTCCTCCTGTGGGGTGAGGATCTGACAGAACGGAACATCGTCCACTGGTTCCACATCGATAAGCATCCTGACCTCGCCGCGGTTCTTGCCGTCAGAGGCACGGATGACCAGAGTGGTCATGCCATCGAAGTTCTCCTGACCGGGCTCGGTCTGGAGGTAACCCCTGTGGTCGATGTATGCATAGATGCCGCTCATGTTCTCGTTGTAGATGACCGAGAAGTCGAGCTTGCTGATCTTCGTATCCAGGTCATAGACGTAGTCGCGTAGGTTGACAAGGTCGATACCTCGCTCGTCCTCTGTGACCGTCTGCATCGGGATAGCGTCCCAGTAAGGTGCATCGTCAGGGACATTGTTGACCGTGACAAGGAGGCTCTGGTATGGGTTGTCCTCGCCCTCCTCGTGGAAGGTCGGGTCGTCGTCGCAATAGACACGGACCGGGACATTGCTGCCATACCAGTCACCCACTGCCTGCAGCATCAGGTCGTTGTTCTCGTCGATGTATGCGACAAGCGTCTCGTCCTCAATGGTATCCTCGGGATCGACCACTGCATCATAGTAGAGCGTGTCCTTCTCTATGTCCTCGAAGTATTTTGCCGAGTCCATGTTCACGACCTTCATTGAGGTGCCTTCGTCCAGGATGGCCTGTGGGATAGTGGCAAAGCCTGTGTATGGCTCGTCGTTTACGGACATGACCCTTATCCTGAAGTCGTTGGACCAGAGGCTGCGAGGAGCAGCGTTGTTCGGACCGCCCTGGTCAGTGACCATGACCTTGGCCCAGACGTAACCGTTCCAGTTGGTCTCCTTGGTCGCGTCTACTTTAACGAAGTAATCGTCAGCAATTGAAACAGTCACATGTTCTGCGTCCGCATCGGAGATGATTATGCTGTATATGAGGTCGTCAACATTGTCGAAGTCATCGGAGAAGTATGGACGTAGGTCCTCTAGATTCTCCTCTAATGTGTCCTCATCCATTATGAGGTCGGGTATGTCTACCGGTTGCTCGGGATGGTCGTTATACTCGACCTGGAGGTTCTTCACCTCCATCTTTCCTGCCGTATCGGCCATCACCGCGATCCGGATATCTATCTCACCAGGATACTCATCTGGGATGAGCTCCTCCAGCTCCTTGGCAAGGTTCGTGTTATGAGGGTTCTTCATGACCGTCGCTGTGTATTCATATGTGACCTTGAGGTCTGTAAGGGTCAGCCTGCCAGCAGATGTCATGGAGACATGCACTGGGACCTCGACTATCAGATTGCCATATGCATCTGAGCTTGGTGTTCCTGAAAGAAGGGAAGTGAACTGGTCTGCAAAGTCTGCAGACATCGTCTTACCAGCATACGTTCCGGAATGGCTCCATTCAGTGTTCCCATCCCCACCGAAGTTGATGGATGGGTTCGATGGATAGCCATAGGATAGGACATATCTGTGTACGCCTCCGCTGTACCTTGCTGTGGCTACGATCTCCTCGTTGCCATTACCATCAAGGTCTGCGACCACACAGTCCCAGCCATATAGACTTGAATCGAGCGCCCATCTGGTCCAGGACCCGGTCTTTGGATCGTCCGGGGACTCATACCAGTAGAAGTTGTAACCATAGTAACCGGTGCACAGGATATCTGTGTACCCATCGCCTGCGATATCGCAGATGTAGAAACCATGTGCGTAAGCGAAGCTGTTGGTGATGGTGTACTTGGCCCACACAGTTCCGTCACCGGAGCCTGGTAGGTATGACTGGTCAACGTTCTCATACCAGTTGATAGTCCTATCATAATAACCGGTGGCTGCACAGTCCTGGTCGCCATCGCCGTCTATGTCGTAGAACTGGAAGTCCCAGCCATAGCGAAGGGAGGAGTCCACGACAACTGTGTTCCAAGATGTCGCGATGCCGTTCTTGTTCTCGAACACAGCGACCGCTGTGCCGCTACCCCACTGGTAGCAAGTTACGCCTGCATCAAGGTCGCCATCGCCGTCAATATCTGCGACGTCGACCTGATAAGGATAGTTGATCTGTGTGTCGATGGTCTTCCTGGTTCCGAACGAAGGGGTGGCAGCTCCGTTGTTCTTGAACCAGTATACACCACTGTTGGAGTAGTAGTAGATGGAAGCAACGATGTCCAGGTTACCATCGCCATCCATATCGGCCAGCTTGGCATCGGAGAATCCCGAGCTGTCAATGGCCCTCTTTGTCCAGACAGGTGGCTTTGCGCCGTTGTTCTGGTACCAGCACAGACCGGTGTAACCGCTGTAATACTGACCGGAGGCAAGGACGATATCGATGTCGCCATCGCCATCCACGTCGCCGACGTCGATGTCCTGGGCATACCTGATGTTGGATGAGTCCACGGTCCTTGTGGTCCATGAGGTCCCAAGGCCGTTGACGTTCTCGTAGAAGTAGACACGAGAGGATGAGTAGGAGGTGTAAACGGTCACAACATCCTGGTCACCATCGCCATCGATGTCTGCCACAGCTGGGCCCTGGCAGTAGCTCTGGGTTGCGATATTGGACTTGGAAGGGGTGTTCACGTTGAGCCTTCCTGTGATGTTGAAGGAAGCCTCGGACACGGAGGCGCTCTGTGGCATGAGAACACGTGTCGTGCTCTGTGTTCCGCCGCTTGAGAACGAGAGGGTCTCCCTGGTCATGTTGGTCTTGAACATGTTCTGCTGTCCGAAGTAACCATATCCAGGTCCCTGGAAGCGCCATTCGTCATCTCCGTCCGCTCCGAAGTCGATCCGTGGTCTGTAGGGGAACTCACCAGTGCCCTTGTCGGCCGTGGAGACCTGCATGGTTGCAGAGCTCACAGGAACGTCCTTGTCTATTGTGAAGACCGTCGTTGCATCAGTTCCGCCAGCAAAGCCGAACGTGATGTTGTTGCTCATTGGGTTCCCATTGAAGGAATCCACGCTCTTGGATTCTGTAGATGGGACCGATATGATCACTGCACACGCTGCTGCGATAAGCAACAACAGAGCAGTTATCGTAAGCCCAGACCAGATAAAAGTGCGATACTGCATCTGACCACCCGCCAAGTAGTATGACTACTTAGTTACTGAAAAATAGGTTGGAGTATATATATTAAGATTGGGAGTCAATTTTCGGTATATATAGCATTTACGGCTGCAGAAAAGAGGCCGAAATATTAAAAAAAAGGGCCCCTGCCAGAGGGGCCCAGTAGAGCTTACTCCATGAGCTCTTCGGTATCCTTGTGCTTTACCTTGGGGTGTTTTGCCCTATACCTCTTCATTCCGTAGAGGGACATGCAGACGACCCAAAGCAGGCCAAGGGCGATGACCGCGACCCATGCGAACAGGTCAGGCTTGACCGCATTGGACTCGGTGGTCGTATCCTGGGATGAGGTAGGAGGGGTCCAGCCAACCGGGTTCGGATTGTTCGGCTCTGGGTCCCTCTCGTCAGAGATACCATCGTCGTCGGAGTCAAGGGTCTGTGTCTTGTCGAAAGGCCACTTGTCCTGGGAGTCTGGGACACCATCGTTGTCAGAGTCGATGACCTGTGTCTGACCAGGGCCGGTCTCCTCGTCCTCGTGGTCGATGGTGACGTTGACCATCCAAACATTGGACACTGCACCGTTGAGGTCTGTTGCCTTCGCCTCGATGGTGATGGTCTCGCCATCTTCGTAGTCCTCAGTGTTCAGGGTGTAACCCCAGGACTCCTTACCGACTGCGGAGATGTAATCTGCGCCATCTATGGAGATCTCCACCTTCGAAAGGCCTTCTGGGTCCACGGCCCTTCCGACGATGCTGTACTTGCCTGTGATCTTCTCATCCTCCTGTGGGGTGAGGATCTGACAGAACGGTGCGTCGTCCACTGGAAGGACATCGATGAGGATCCTGACCTCGCCGCGGTTCTTACCATCGGAGGCGCGGACCACGATGGTGGTCATGCCATCGAAGTTCTCCTGGCCGGGCTCGGTCTGAAGATAACCACGGTGGTCGATGTAGGCGTAGATGCCGGACATGTTCTCGTTAAAGATGACGGTGAAGTCGAGCTTGTTGAGGTTGGTGTCAACATCGGAGACGTAATCCCTCAAGTTCACCAGGTCCACACCGCGCTCGTCCTCTGTGACCTCAACAAGTGGGATAGGCTCCCACACCGGAGCATCGTCCGGTAGGTTGTTCACAGTGATCAGGACTGTCTGGTATGGATTGTCCTCACCCTCCTCGTGGAAGGTCGGATCGTCGTCACAGTAAACGCGGACCGGCACGTTGCTGCCATACCAGTCGCCTAGGGCTGTGACGTAGAGGTTGTTCTCCTCGTCGACGTAGGCTGTCATCTCCTCGCCATCGTAGGTGTCATCTGGATCGACAACAGGTTCAAAGTAGAGCTTGTCGTTCTCGATGTCCTCGAAGTATTTGTCCGAGTCCATCCTGACGATCTTCTTTGTCTCTCCCTCGTCCAAGATGGTGTTAGGAAGTGTCATGAAGCCTGTGTATGGCTCGTCATTGACAGACATGACCCTTATCCTGAAGTCGTTGGACCAGAGGCTTCGGGGTGCTGCGTTGTTCGGACCTCCTGCGTCCGTGACCATCACCTTAGCCCAGACATAGCCATTCCAGTTCGTGTCAACTGTGGAGTCCACCTTGACGAAGTAGTCGTCGACTATCGATACCGTGACGTGCTCTTTGTCTGCATCCGAGATGACGATACTGTAGGTCAGGTCGTCAACATTATCGAAGTCGTCAGTGAAGTACGGACGTAGGTCATCTAGATGGTCCACCACCGTGTCCTCATCCATTATGAGGTCGGGTATGTCCGTGGGCTGCTCCGGATGATCGTTGTACTCGATATCGAGGTCATGCACCTCTATCTTTCCTTCGCTGTCCGCAAGCACTGCGATCCTGATGTCGATCTCGCCAGGATACTCATCTGGGATGAGTTCCTCGATCTCGCTTGCAAGGTTCGCGTTGTGTGGGTTCTTCTCCACGGTTGCGGTGTACTCGTAGGTGATCTCCATATCGTTGAGGGTCAGCCTTCCTGCAGAGGTCATAGAGACATGCACAGGGACCTCGACGATGAGGTTACCATATGAGTCCTGCATCGGTGTTCCTGAAAGGAGCGAGGTGAACTGGTCTGCAAAGTCTCCAGATTGACTCTTGCCTCCGTACTGTCCGCTGTGGCTCCACTCCACATTACCATCACCACCGAAGTTGATGGTGGGGTTCTGAGGGTAACCGTATGATAGAGTGTACTTGTTGATACCTCCACCATAGGTATGCGTGGTCACGACCTCTGGTTGAGTATCACCTGATACGTCGTCGACCCAACAGTCCCATCCGTAGTACACACCATTTCCCATGTTCCATTTTGTCCACGCCCCATTGGCTGGATCGTCCGGAGATTCATACCAAGAGAACTGTTGACCATAGTAAGAGATGCAGAAGATATCAGCATAACCATCGTTGGCGATATCTGTGATGTATATCCCATGAGCGTAGTTCTGTGATGCGATCTGATTGACGCCCCAGGTCTTTCCATTACCAGAACCCTGCATGTAAGTGGTATCAACGTTCTCGTACCACTTGAGCACATGGGAGTAATAACCTGTAGCTGCACAGTCCTGGTCGCCATCACCATCGATGTCATAGAACTGGAAGTCCCATCCATATTTCAGGCCAGAGTCGACCTGGGTGGTGGTCCATGAGGATCCATCACCATTGGCGTTATCAAAGACATAAACGCCACCACCGCTCCATTGATAGCTTGCGGTGCCGACATCAAGATCACCATCACCATCTATATCGGCGACGTCTACCTGCATTGGATAAGCGACCTGGTTGTCGATGCTCTTTCTTGCAGACCAGGAAGGGCTCGAGACGGTCCCTGTGTTCTCGCGCCAATATATCCCATCATTGTTGTAGTAGTAGACTGTGTAGACGAGGTCGTTGTCACCATCGTCATCAAGGTCTGCGATCTTTACATCGGAACAACCGGTCGTGTCGATGGTGGTCTTGGTCCATGTCAATGCACCGCCATTGTTCCTATACCAGGCAAGCCCGGTGTAACCATTATAGTAATATCCTCCTGCCATGACAACATCAAGGTCGCCATCGTTGTCCATGTCGGCAACGTCGACATCCTGCGGATACCTCATGTTGGAGGTGTCGATGGTCCTCTGGGTCCATGATGTCCCAGCACCATTGGTGTTCTCATACCAGTAGATGGCACCACCATAATAGTAGGAGTAGATAGCAATGACATCGTTGTCGCCGTCACCATCCAGGTCCACGACCCTTGGCCCCTGGGAGTAGCTAAGGGACGCAATGGATGTGCGGGCTGGGGTGTTTACGTTGAGCCTGCCGGTAATATTGAAGGAAGCCTCGGAGACCGTTGCGGACTGTGGCATCAGGACCCTCGTGGTGGACTGCGTGCCACCGGATGAGAAGGAGAGGGTCTCCCTGGTCTGGTTGGTCTTGAACATGTTCTGCTGTCCGAAATAACCATATCCTGGACCCTGGAAGCGCCATTCATCGTCGCCGTCTGCGCCGAAGTCGATCCTTGGCCTGTATGGATGGTTACCGGTACCAGCATCTGCTGTGGAGACCTGCATGGTCGCGGAGCTGACCGGTACATCCTTGTCTATCGTGAACACTGTCGTTGCGTCTGTTCCTCCACCAAAGCCAAAGGTTATGTTATTGCTCTGGGGGTTGTCGTTGAACTGCTCCACGTCTGCGGAGTTGGCAACAGGGAAGGTCGTGAGGACCAGACTGAAGGCTGCTACGACGAATATCGCCAGAACGCCTACTGTCAAAAACACTTTCAAAAGCTCTTTCGAGTTCATGGGACCACCTATTACTACTACGAAAAGATTGGTAGTAGTATATATATTAAGATTGGAATGCTCTTTTCTCTTAATATAAAGCTTGTGGTCCTCAACGTATGAATTAACGCATAAGGAATAAAAGAAGAAAAAGGGCCAGGAATAGTGCCTGGCCCTGTGTTTTGAACTCACTCCATGAGCTCTTCGACATCCTTGTGCTTGACCTTTGGATGCTTTGCCCTGTACCTCTTCATACCGTAGAGGGACATGCAGACGACCCAGAGAAGGCCGAGGGCGATGACCGCTATCCAGGCGAAGAGGTCTGGGTTGACGGCGTTCGAATCTGTTGTTGTTCCTGATCCACCGGTCGGTAGAGGGTCGGTTTGGCCATTATCTGGATCATATGGGTATTGATCGAACTCATCAGCCAAACCATCGTCATCTGAATCATAGGTTCGTTTAGGATCAAATGGCCATTTATCTTCAATGTCGGGAACACCATCCTTATCTGAATCGATCTCAGTGACCTCATCAGGTCCTGTGTCCTCATCCTCGTGGTCGATGGTCACATTGACCGTCCACTCGTTGGACCAGGCACCATTGAGGTCCAGCGCCTTGGCCTTGATGGTGATGGTCTCGCCATCCTCGAAGTCCTCGGTGTTCAGGGTGTATCCCCATGACTCCTTTCCAACAGCTGCGACGTATTCACCGCCGTCTATGGAGATCTCGACCTTCGAAAGGCCTTCTGGGTCCACGGCCCTTCCGACGATGCTGTATTTGCCATTGATCTTCTCATCCTCCTGTGGGGTGAGGATCTGACAGAACGGTGCATCGTCCACTGGGAGGACGTCGATTAGGATCCTGACCTCACCGCGGTTCTTGCCGTCAGAGGCGCGGACCACGATGGTGGTCATGCCATCGAAGTTCTCCTGGCCGGGCTCGGTCTGGAGGTAACCGCGATGGTCGATGTAGGCGTAGATGCCGCTCATGTTCTCGTTAAAGATCACCGTGTAGTCGAGCTTGTTGAGGTTGGTGTCAACATCGGAAACGTAGTCGCGGAGATTTATCAGGTCCACTCCACGCTCGTCCTCTGTGACCTCCACCAGTGGAATAGGGTCCCATACCGGAGCATCGTCTGGTAGGTTGTTGACGGTGATGAGGACGGTCTGGTATGGATTGTCCTCGCCCTCCTCGTGGAAGGTCGGGTCATCGTCGCAGTAGACGCGGACAGGGACGTTGCTGCCATACCAATCGCCAAGGGCTGATACGTAGAGGTTGTTCTCCTCGTCGACGTAGGCTACGAGCTCCTCGCCGTCGAAAGTGTCCTCAGGGTCCACCACTGGGTAGAAGTAAAGCTTGTCGTGCTCGATGTCCTCGAAGTAGTTGGCCGAGTCCATCCTAACGACCTTCTTGGTCTCTCCCTCATCCATAATGGTGTTCGGTAGTGTCATGAATCCTGTGTAAGGTTCGTCGTTGACGGACATCACACGGATCCTGAAGTCGTTGGACCATAGGCTCCGAGGTTCAGCATTGTTCGGACCTCCAGCGTCAGTCACCATGACCTTGGCCCAGACGTATCCGTTCCAGTTTGTGTCAATGGTGGAGTCGACCTTGACGAAGTAGTCGTCCGCGATGGTGACGGTCACATGTTCCTTGTCAGCATCAGATATGACAATACTGTAGGTCAGGTCATCGACGTTGTCGAAGTCGTCTGTGAAGTATGGTCTCAGATCATCAAGATGTTCGACCACAGTATCCTCGTCCATGATAAGGTCAGGGATGTCCGTGGGTTGCTGCGGATGGTCATTATAGGTGATGTCCAGGTCGTGGACCTCCATCTTACCTTCGGTATCTGCCATCACCGCCACACGGATGTCTATCTCGCCAGGATACTCGTCCGGTATGAGCTCCTCGAGCTCGTTTGCGAGGTTAGTGTTGTGTGGGTTCTTCTCAACTGTGGTCGTGTAGTCGTAGACGATCTCAACCTCGTTGAGGGTAAGCCTTCCTGCAGAGGTCATGGAGACGTGCACTGGAACCTCAACTATCTGGTTCCCATATATGTCGGAGGAAGGAGTTCCACCAAGGAGGGTGTTGAACTGGGAAGCGAAGTCTGTGGATGTGTCCTTGCCACCGAACTGGCCGCTGTGGCTCCACTCTACATTTCCATCGCCACCGAAGTTCACGGTTGGGTTGGATGGATATCCATAGGAGAGTGAATACTTGTGGATGCCACCACCATAGGACGCTGTGGCCACTACCTCCTGGGTCCCGTCGCCGTTGAGGTCACACACGACGTTGTCCCATCCATAGTAGAGGTTCGTGTCCACTGTCCATCGGGTCCATTGACCAGTGGTCGGATCGTCCGGAGATTCATACCAGTAGAAGTTACGGCCATACATACCAGTGACGAAGATATCGGTGTATCCGTCGTTGGCGATGTCACAAATGTAGAGGCCGTGGGCGTAGTTGAAGTTGCTTGCGATGGTGTACTCGTTCCACTGCGAACCGTCACCAGAGCCCTTGATGTAGGTCTGATCGACGTTCTCATACCACTTGACCTTGTAATCGTAGTAGCCTGTGGCTGCACAGTCCTGGTCACCATCGTTGTCGATGTCGTAGAACTGGAAGTCCCATCCATAGCGGAGGGCAGAATCGACCACAACAGAGTTCCATGATGTCCCGAGTCCGTTGGCGTTCTCGAACACACCAACAGCTGTACCACCGCCCCACTGATAGGAGGTGGCACCAACGTCCAGGTCACCATCGCCATCCATATCTGCGACGTCCAGCTGATATCCATTGGAGAAATCTGCATCAATGGCCAGTCTTCCAGAGAAGGACGGTGTCGTTCCACCGTTGTTCCTCCTCCAATAAATTCCGTTGTTGCTGTAATAATAGATGGTGTAGACAAGGTCCTTGTCACCATCGCCATCCATATCTGCGATCTTCACATCGGAGCATCCAGAGGTCTCAAGGGTCCTCTTGGTCCATGTAGGGGGTGACCCGCCGTTGTTCTGATACCAAGCGATACCGGTGTATGAATTGTACCACTGGCCACCAGCAACGACTATGTCCATATCACCGTCGCCATCGATATCATCGACGTCAACGTCCTGGAGATACCTGTTGTTGGAATACGCTGAATCAACGGTCCTCTGTGTCCATGCCGTCCCGAGACCGTTGGTGTTCTCATACCAGTAGACATAGCCTCCGTAGTAGTAGCTGTAGACGGTGACAACATCCTCGTCGCCATCACCATCGACGTCTATGACACATGGTCCCTGGGAGTAGGACTGGGAGTTCACAGAACCCTTCGTTGGGGTGTTGACATTGAGCCTGCCTGTGATGTTGAACGTCGCGGAATGGACATTGGCATCAGCAGGCATGAGGACCCTTGTTGTGGACTGTGTCCCACCAGAGGAGAACGAGAGGGTCTCTCGGGTCTGGTTGGTCTTGAACATGTTCTGCTTTCCGAAGTAACCATATCCAGGTCCCTGGAAGCGCCATTCATCGTCACCGTCAGCACCGAAGTCGATCCTTGGTCTGTAAGGATACATGCCGGTACCAGCATCGGCTGTGGACACCTTCATGGTAGCTGAGGAAACAGGCACGTCCTTGTCTATGGTGAAGACTGTCGTTGCATCTGTTCCGCCAGCGAAACCGAAGGTGATGTTGTTGCTCTGTGGGTTGCCGTTGAACGCGTTGACATCCTCGGACCCTGCGTAAGGAAACGCCGTCAGCACCAGGCTGAAGACTCCAAGGACGAACAGTGCGACAACTATTGTGCAACCGAATGCCCCTAAGAAGTTGTTCTTTGTATTCATGCGACCACCTATGGAATTTGCTCGCTCAGGTTCAAAATGGTCGCTGGAGTATATATATTAAGATTGGAACTCGATTTTCTTTATATATAACTGTTATGTGCTAGAACATACATGAAATGGGTCGTTCTATGTGTGAAAACCTTTGACAAGTGGCCGTGTTACAGTAATAAGAAAATATTATACCCAGCACAGTTTAATGGTCATTAATAGGATGATCGCCCGTAAGTCTCTTCTGTTAGCTTTGAGTCGGTACGTCTCGCTCGGTTTTGGTTTTGTTAGTCTTTACTTCATCACGAACTACATTCCGAACACAGAGGCAGATCCGATCTACGGAACAGTGACGCTGGCGATATCCAACATCGGCCTTTTCGCGTTCCTTACAGACCTTGGTTTCGGGACCACTCACATTAGGAAAGTATCTAGTGGGATGGATGAAGGACGATGTAATGGGACCTACCTAACGATCAAAGCCGTGTTCTTGATGACCTATGTGGCCATCATTCTCACATACATATTCGGATGGGAAGCGGTCTTTATTCCGGTTCAGAACGATATATGTGCGGCCGCAGGGTTGGACCCGTTCTTCAGTCCGTTCGAAAGTGACTACTTCATGAAACTACTGCTCATCTTTTTGGTATGGGGGATCCTGTCGAACATCACGACCATCGCCACTGCCACCATGATCGCGAAGCAGGAGGTTGCGAAGAACACACTTATGACTGTGGTCGGCGGCCTGGTCCAGGCGATCGTTACGATCGTTGTTGTGTTAATGACGGATGACATCTACATCTTCGCAGGAACATGGGTCCTAGGGGCGGCCGTGACCGCGGGAATAGGGGCGTTCTACATTCTACGGTATCCCATCAAACTGCCTACAAAGGAATACCTCAAAGACTACGCCCTCTTCGCAGCTCCTCTGGCCTTCGCTGCCTCAATGAACCCGATCCAGCAGAACATCGACAAGGTCATGATCGGAAGCTTTCAGACCAACGACCAGGTTGGATGGTATGCAGTTGCTCAGAGGTTCTCGAACGTGCCATTGTTATTGATCATTCCGATATCGACCCTGTTCCTTCCAGCACAGACCCAGCTTGCAGCAAAGAAGAACAAGAAGGCGTTCAGGGAGTTCATCTACAATACTGAAAGATATGTGACGATGATGGTCCTGCCCATGACCGTCCTCGTTGCTGCTGTGGCATTACCATTCATCACGATCCTTACAGATATTCAGTACACCGAGTCTGCGCCGATACTTGCGATCCTTATGCTGAACATCGTGCTGGTCGCACTTTCCAAACCTTATGAGACCATGTTCATCAGTCAAGGAAAGCCGAAATACCTGCTGTTCATGAAGTTGGCGTTCTTCCCGTTGAACATCATCTTGAACCTGATGCTCATACCATCCCCGGAGCAATTCTTCGGACTGCCTGTAGCAGGTCTTGGTCCTACAGGGGCCGCACTTGCGACCTTACTTACGTTCTCTATCTCATATGTGGTGAAAAGAATACTATCGTACAGGTTGACGCCAATGGGCATTAGCTTCTCGATAATGCGCCAGCTCCTTGCGATATCGATCGCTGCCATCACGCTTTACTTGTGCAATGAGATGGTCTGGGGTATCGACAGGATCTATGAGCTCGTTCTCTATGGTGTGGCTGGTATTGCCATCTACTGGGCGGTCCTGGTTCTGACCAAGGAATTTACATGGAAGGAGTTCAACATGATCATGGACACGCTTAATGTGCAGAAGATGTGGGAGTACGTCAAGCACGAGGTCAGGGACAGAAGGCACTAGGGCCAACATTTTTAACACCCTGCCCTCTTTCCCCGCCCATGGTCAACGATCCGTTCCAGCTCTACAGGCAGACCGCTGTGGATGCCGTGACGAAGGTCCTATCCGACATGGGCATCTCAACGGTTCCCGGTCTGGAGGTCCCGCCAGAGGGCATGGGGGACTTTGGGTTCCCGTTCTTTGCTCTAGCAAAGGAGGCCCGGAAAGCGCCTGCCCAGATAGCGGCCGAGGTCGCAGAGAAGCTCAAGATACCTCCAGAGCTTGGAATGACGTTCGAGACCGCTGGGCCCTACGTGAACTTCCAGATCACAGAGGCTGCGATGTCGAAGACCACTGTAGACGCGCTTGTGGCTGGCGGTTTGGATTTCGGGAAGGGAGAGCCTGGTGGGGAGAAGCTGGCGGTGGAGCACACGTCTGCCAATCCGAACGGACCGTTGCATGTTGGTCGTGCTCGGAACCCGATCGTTGGGGATACTATCTCTCGGCTGCTTCGGTTCTCTGGTAGAGACGTTGATGTGCTTTACTGGGTCAACGACAT
The DNA here is from genome assembly GCA_028279585.1 of Thermoplasmatota archaeon. Classification (GTDB taxonomy): domain Archaea; phylum Thermoplasmatota; class Penumbrarchaeia; order JANQNL01; family JANQNL01; genus JANQNL01. The sequence goes on along the minus strand of JANQNL010000131.1, from coordinate 13,162 downwards.
GGGGAAGCAGGCTGCATTCTTAACGTGGGGACTGTTCTCCATCAAGGGGTCTGCTCTTGAGGCTGCTGAACGGGAGAAGGTCGATACAGAGTTTGTTCGGTACTACCAGAAGGCCGTGGCCATGAACAAGGAGGACCCGCGGGTCGAGGAGGAAGTGAACCTGCTTCTTCGCAACTACGAGACCGCTGTGTCCCAGGGCAAGCTTGCTGACGTCATCTTCGCTGGGGGAAGCATCCAGCACGATGATGTGGAGTACAAACCGATCAAGGCCTCTGACATCATGGAGACCTGCATGAAGGTTTTGGATGGGATGAAGGCCTCACTTGGCCGGATGCATGTTTCATACGACGAGTTCATCCTTGAGTCCAGGTCCATTCAGGACAACACTGTTGAGCAGGTCATCTCGAAGTTGAACGGGTCCGAGGTGTCTGACACTTCCGAGGACGGAGCTCGGTTCCTAGAGCTAGAGAGCTTCGGGATACAGGGCCGGAACACCAAGTTCACGTATACTCGGTCCGATGGTACATCTCTGTATACCACTCGGGACCTTGCGTTCCATAAATGGAAGCTGTCCACCTATCCTGATACGATCAATGTCCTGGGTGAGGACCACAAGCTCCAGGCCAAACAGCTCGCGATAGCCTTAGGGATCATGGGCTTTGAGAAGCCTCCAGTTTCTGTATTCCATTCATTCGTTTCGTTGCCAGAGGGGAAGATGTCCACCCGCAAGGGCCGGGTGGTGTATCTTGATGACCTCCTGGACGAGGCCACCGGTCTTGCCCTGGAGATCGTGAAGAAGAACCGCCCCGAGGTCTCCGAGGAGGAGGGCCAGCGGATCGCGGAGCTTGTCGGGATGGGGGCTGTTCGGTATAACATCGTCAAGGTCCAGACCGACAAGAAGATCACTTTCAAGTGGGAGGACGCTCTGAACTTCGACGGTGCTTCAGCTCCGTTCGTTCAGTACTCCCACGCTCGGATATGTGGCATCCTGCGTAAGGCCGAGGAGCAGGGGCTGGACATCACTCGCCAGAGGTTGGTCGAGGCTGCAGGGAACTACGATACTTTCTCTCTCACGACCCATGACCACAAGCTTCTGAAGACGCTTGCGCAGTTCCCATCGCTTGTCCAAGACCTCGCCGCAGACCTTCGGATCCATCTGCTTCCAGAGTATGCGCAGACCCTTGCGTCCACGTTCCATTCGTTCTACACCCAGTGCCCTGTGGCCGTGGAGAAGGACGAGGGGCTCCGGGACGTTCGATTGTTCATGGTCATGGCGACCAAGGATGTGCTGGCGAACCTGCTGGGGATACTTGGGATAGAAGCTCCGGAGAGCATGTGAGTCATCAGATCTGATCAGTATCAAGCTGCTATAACCTCGACCGCAGGTGAGAGGGGGAGGGGCTCGAGCCAGCGGTCGAGGTTGGGTGGGGAGGAATTGGTGGGAGGGACTTCCTCATTTTCAAACGGAAACCTTTTTATTCACTGCTTTCCTGCCAATGTTGATGAGACTAGCAATAGTCTTAGGTGCCTCGCTGGCCTTCTCTCTCGTGTCCACAGTAGTGTTCACGATGTGGGTCATCAAGACCATGAAGGAGAAGGGCAAGACCGCTCCAGACAAGCACAAGAAGGGAGTGAAGGTCCCGGAGATGGGAGGCCTGGCGGTGGTCGGTGGCTACTTTGTGGGCTTCGTTCTCATCATGCTTCTAACAGAGGACTCCTCACCGCTGGACAGGACCATGATCACTGCGGCCCTGGCTTGTGCGGCAGCAGCCCTTGTGGGTCTGGTCGACGACCTCATGGACATGAAGCAGCGTTTCAAGGCTGTGGCGCCGTTCCTGTTCGCGATACCTCTTGGGCTTGCGGTCAATGACACTTCGTTCGTGATCCCCCTGGTAGGTTCGTTCGACCTGGGTTGGGCCATGGTGTTCCTCATCCCGCTAGCAGTGACGTGTAGCGCGAATGCCGTGAACATGCTCGAAGGCTTCAATGGACTTTCGTCGGGGTTGTCCTACATCATCTGCCTGGCGCTTCTTGTGATCGCAGTGCTTTCAGATTCCAGGGAGGCCATGTTCATCCTGTTCCCTCTGTCTGCAGCTATCATTGCGTTCTGGTTCTTCAACAAGTATCCGTCCAAGGTCTTCCCAGGGGATACTTTCACACTCTTCGTTGGTGCTGCTCTGGCTTGCGCCGCTATCCTTGGCCAGATGAAGTTCTACATCCTCCTTTTAATGATACCACACATCATCGAGTTCTTCCTCAAGTTCGTTGGAAGGATCAGAAGGAGTGGTGTGACCAACTGGTCCAAGACGCCTTGGGCTTCGAGCTTCGGGAAGGTCGGCAAGGATGGCAAGCTGAAACATGAGGGGGATGTGGAGTCGCTCACCCATGTGATCATGAAGGCTGGGATGTTCAGCGAGGTCCAAGTGGTGCTGGTGTTGTATGCGGTGGAGGTCGTCCTGGCTATCATTGTTGTGGGCTTGTATTTCGTAGACTGATCCATCAACTCAGTTCGCGCCGAGCATGCCGAGGGGGGAGGGGCCGAGGCCAGCGGAGGCGCGTGGGGGGTTGGTGGAGGGTAGGTGGGGATTGCTTTTCTTTTAACAAAACTTATCAACAAGACCTCCAATCCGACCTCGATGAAGATCTCAGGCTCCAGTCCATCCTTCACGCTCACACCCCTCGATAAGATCCTCGAGCAACTAGTCGGCCCCCTCGAAGCGTTCGAGGTGGTCTCGGAATGCGAACACGACCTTGCAGAGAACCTGCCCGTGGTCAAGGACGTCCTGGCAAGCTACGACCTCCACCTCACTGTCCATGCACCCTTTTCAGACCTGAACCTGGCCTCGGTCATTCCAGCCATGAGGAAGGCATCGGTCAAGCGGACCCTTGACACACTCCCCGGAGTGGTCGAGATCGGGGCCAATATCATTACGATCCATCCTGGATACTCCAGTCCCATCGCGAACTATGACCGGTCCATCATCCCCGATGCATTGAGAACATCTCTTGCCGAGATCGCCCCAGTGGCACAGGACCTCGGTCTCACTCTCTGCCTGGAGAACATGCCGAAGCAGAAGATCCTGGTAGGTTACGAGATGGAGGACTTCTACGACATGTGGGACAACGCAGACGTTGCCATCACTTTCGACCTCGGTCATGCCCATACGGCTGGCCAGCTCGAGAAGTTCAAGTTCTTGAAGTCCAACTTCGAGCATGTCCATATCCACGATAACATGGGGGAAAGGGACATCCACCTACCGCTCGGGGAAGGTAACGCTCCTCTCCAGGATACCATCGAGTGGTTGAGAAGCAACAAAGATGGCCCTGCCTATGATGCAACGATGGTCATCGAGGCCAACAACGTAGAGGAGCTCCTGAAGAGCCACAGGACCTTGACAGAGTGGCTGAAGTAGTTACTCTGGCTCCATTCCGATAGAGAAGTCTGAACGGAAGAGCTTGTAGCTTACAATGAAGATTATCAGATGCAGAATAAGGAGCATCGGTGGTTTCTTGGATGGCTCCATGTTCTGTGCTCTGATATCATCGAAGAACTTTCTGACGACCGCTGAACTGGAGGCTATATCCTCTGCTGACTTGGCATGAGCAATGGAGATCTCATAAGCCCTCTGCTGGAGCTTGACAAGTTCACTCTCGAAGTGGACATTGGTATTTATCTGGACGGACTCCAGGTACTGCATGGCACCCATGGCCTCTGTGAAGATCACAGACCCTGTCACACCGAGCTGCCATGGTGGTCTGTCCTCGCCGGAGAGGTATTCCTCTATGGAGACTATGAACGGAGAAAGGGCGTTGAACAGCATTGCTATCCAATTGCGTTTGATGATCTCCGGGTCGGACTCGTAGAGGAGTGCGGCCTGGTGGAGGCCCTCAAGGTCGCATCGGACGCCCTTGGCGTGCTCTGAAGCTTCAATATCCCCCTCCTTTTCGCATATTGCTCCAAGGACTGTGGTCCAGTGGATCGCATCCAGTATCCTACTCGGACCGAAATCCAGAAGCATTGCTGCCACTGCACGGTTGAGCTCCACCTCGGCTTCAGTTCGGGCATCGGTCATGGTCACACCCTCTATCTCGAAAAGCAGGAAGGCCGTCCGAGATATTAATATCTTGACCCGCCTAAGATTTTTATTCAACTTGTTCTTACAGAATGCCAAGCGAAGGTGTTAGCTCCATGCTTCGACCCCTCAAGGCCAGGTTCGATAGGGTTTGGGGCGAGTTCTCCCCCGATTACGCCTTTTTCAACGTACTTGCAGTGCTCACAGGAATTGGAGCTGGGCTTGCAGCTATCGGTCTGAACTATCTCATCATCTTCATGCGATGGCTGTTCATCGCTGATGGCAATGTCATGGACATGGGGCTGCCGATCTATGTTGTTGGGGCAATAGTGATCCTAGCCCCAGCCATTGGTGGCCTTTTGGTAGGGCTGATAATCAAGTTCATTGCCAAGGAGGCTCGAGGTGGAGGTGTCCAGGAGGTCATGGAGTCCATGGCCGTCAATGGGGGAAGAATACGCCCTAGAGTGGTGCTTGTCAAGACCATCAGCACGGCTATCACGATCGGTTCTGGTGGAGCTTCTGGGAAGGAAGGTCCTATCGTCCTTATCGGTTCTGCACTGGGATCATCGCTCGGTCAGGCACTTGGATTGAACCCGTACCAGACGAAGGTCCTTGTGGCATGCGGCTCCGCGGGGGGAATTAGTGCCATCTTCAACACACCGATCGCAGCTGTGTTCTTTCCCATCGAACTCATCCTGGGGGAGTTCAAGACACGGTCGTTCATTCCGATCGTCATCGCCTCGGTGTTCGCGAACATCACAAGGCGCGTGGTCCTGGCAATGATCGGTAGCGATGAGAAGTTCGTGTTCGGTGCAGATGAGGGAGCTATCGCCAGGGCTTTCGAGCTTGCCTCGATATGGGAGTTCGGATTGTACATCGTCCTGGGAGTGACCGCGGCCATTGTGGCTGCGATATTCATCAAGACGCTTTACACGACCCAGGAGGTCTTTCACAAATTGAAGGTCCCCATGCTCATCAAGCCCGCACTTGGAGGCCTGTTCGTTGGTCTCATCGGGTTCATGTTCCTGGCGTTCACTGGCGAGTCAACCTACGTTTTCGGGATAGGTTACCATCACATCATAGGGTTCATGGATGGTGACTGGGCCAACCATTCGTTCACTTACCTCATACTACTATTAGGTGCGTTGGTCATCTTCAAGATCTTCGCTACATCCTTGTCGCTTGGTTCGGGAGCCTCGGGTGGAGTGTTCGCTCCATCTCTGTATATCGGCGGAATGCTCGGAGGAGCGTTCGGCGTTGTTGCTAACAAGTTTGCTCCATTTGCTACCGCTGACCCTGCAAGCTACGTCCTGGTCGGAATGGCAGCAGTCTTCGCTGGTGCATCTCGAGCCACCATCACCGCAATGCTCATCATGTTCGAGATGACCGGTTCCTACGACATCATCCTCCCACTGATGCTTGCCTGTGTGATCTCTGATGGGATCGGAGCGTTCCTGCTAAAGGATAACATCTACACAATGCAGCTTCGCAACAAGGGCCTCCGTCAGAGCGAGCAGATGGCTGCGGATGTCCTGGAGCTGCACGAGGTCGGTTATGTGATGGAGAAGAACCCATTGACGGTCCATGATTCCATGGCGCTCAACACCTTCGAGGGTGTGATCATGGGAAGTAGGTTCAACAACTTCCCTGTGGTGTCTCATGATGGTCGTCTGCTTGGTATAGCCAGCAGGTCAGCACTGGAGGAATGGCGAAGGTCCAAGCGGAACCACTCGGTCAGGAACATCATGACCACTGACTTTGTAGCTGTCTATCCGACAGACCCTCTCAAGGATGCTGTGGGACTCATGGGACAGAGTGGTCAGAGCATCCTTCCGGTTATCGATCCTCAAGCCGAGGAGAGGCTTCTTGGAGTTGTGTCAGGAAAGGACGTGATAGAGGCTTACAGGAAGCACATGGAGGAGAACGTGGAGCAGCCAGGCCTGGTCCGTTCCCTCATGAGGCTTGGGAAGAAGAAGTAGTCTCTATCCCCCTTTTCCACGTTGTTTTGGTGGAAAAGATAGAAATAGGGGGATAACTTACACACGTTCCATGGTATCTGTGAAGGAACGGACCGTCAAAGGCAAGGCGTACGTGTACGTCACAGCCACAGCCTCGTACAAAGGTAAGAAGAAGAGGTTCGAGAAGTGCGTCGGTCCAAACGATATGGACGAGGAGCGTCTCAAGCACAAGGTTGAGTTCTACTCTGCTCTATTGGAGCAGAAGGCATCGCTCTATGGGATCCATCTCGAGGCTGATACGACCGAGTTCACCTACCTTCCAGAGGGTTTTGCGTTCTTCATGGCAATGATCCGCAGACAATACCATCCGTATCTAGAGAGCATGTATCCAACAGAGCTCGAGAAGTACAAAAAGGAGTTTGATGTCCGCTATGTCCACAACACAACGGCCATGGAAGGTAACACGTGCTCGCTCAAGGAGACCGCGCTCATCCTGGACCAGGGCATGACGCCAAGCTGTAAGAAGCTTCGAGAGGTCCATGAGATAGAGAACTACACAAGGGTCCTGGAGTTCGTACGGACCTGGCACAAGGATATCACCATCAAGTTCATTTTAGAGCTTCACCGGCTGGTCCAGAGCAACATCGACGATGAGACCGCAGGCGTCCTGCGCCGGATCGATGTAGCTATCACTGGCAGCCAGTGGGAGCCCCCACCGGCCGTGGTCCTCGAGGATGAGCTGATCATCCTGCTGGACTGGTACAAGGATGCCAGGGGAAAGATGCACCCTTTCGAGCTCGCGGCCGAGTTCCATCACAGGTTCGTTCAGGTCCATCCGTTCGTAGATGGCAATGGTCGTGTGGCCAGGGAGCTTCTCAACTTCATTCTCGAGCAGCATGGGTTCCCGCCTCTCATCGTGCCCATCGAATCCAGGGAGGATTACATAGACTGTCTGGAGACCGCGGACAGTGGTGATCGTGCCCCGCTTGTCGAGTTCTTCGCACACCAGCTGGTCTCGGACTACTTCAGTGTGGTCTTCGAGGCCGTTAGCGACCTCGGTCCAGACCTGGGTGGTGCCCTGGAGAACCTGGACCAGCAGGAGGTGGTGGACCTCAAGGAGTTCATGGGCTGGACGTTCCAGTTGTTCACGCAGAACATGGCTCAGGCCAGGGACCTGCAGCTGCAGTTGGACCCAAGGTTGCAGATGCTGCCAGCGCAGATCCTGGGCAAGCAGGAAGCTGAAAAGGAAGAAGAGGAAGAGTAAGCTGGACCACGAGGTCCGGTGAGGAGGGGAGCGGTCCGAGCCAGACCTCGTGGTCGGGTGGGGCGGTATTTGGCGGGAGGGCCCTTTTTCCTTCACTCCAGCATACTCCCAGTGACCAACACGCTTATAATAGGCAAGTGATTTCGGGGGCTGAGGCCCATCCATGTCCGACGATTTCGACTATGACTCTCTGCTGGAACGTGCAAGAGATGAACTTCCAGAAGATACTGGAAAGCACGAAAGGTTCCAGATCCCCAAGCCAGAGCTCCTCTACGAGGGTAAGACCACGGTCTGGAGGAACTTCCTGGACCTTGCAGAGATGCTGGAGCGCGACCCATCCCACATGGTGGGTGTCCTTTTGAGGGAACTTGGAACCGCTGGCGACATCGACGGACGCAGGCTCGTGTTCAAAGGCTCTGTGAACTCGAAGAAGCTGGAAGAGCGTGTCCAGGCATACATGGACACCTACGTCACCTGCTCCGAGTGCCACAAGCCGGACACCAAGCTCGTCAAGGATGGTAGGGCCCTTATCCTTCAGTGCGCAGCTTGCGGAGCACACAGGCCGGTAAAGACAAAGAAGATCGTCAGCCAGACACCAGAGTCCCAGGTCAGGGAAGGAAAGATCCTAACGGCCAGGGTCGATGACGTCTCCGCAAAGGGTGACGGTGTTGTTAGGATGGGAGACTTCGTCATCTTCGTACCTGGAGCATCCAAAGGTCAGGAAGTCAAGTTCCAGATCGAGAAGGTCGTGGGTAGGAACGCTTTCACAAAACTTGTGAAGGATTCCTGATCACTCTTTTCCTTCGACCTGCTTGTGAAGGAGCTTTTTGAGCTCCTCCTTTCTCTTTTCCTTTTCGTAATTATCCCAGAGTATGTACCTGAACCTGTAGCAGTTACCGCAGTAGAAGTTCTCACCGATCATGTAGGTCTTACCCTTGATCTTGCAATGGCAATGGGTACAAAGTCTGGGGAATGCGATGAAGACGCCTTCATCATCACGAAGTTCCTCTTCTTCTTCAAAAGCAAAGTCTAGCATCCAGCCGAGGCCGTACATCGAGCTCATGGGTCACCTCACCCTTCGGCCAGGCGCTCCCAGTCCTGTGCTTCCATGTTGTACCTCTCGTAGCCATGCTCATCGAACCTTACGTTGCAGTCTGGGTTCGAGCAACGATACCGAAGGATCCTTTCAGGACCCTTACCGAGGTTCACGACAATCAGGGTACCCTTACCGCAAACGCCGCAAACTGTTGGAGAGGTATTTTCCATGGTCTCACCGTTTTTCCTGAAGCGACAACTCACCCAAAATAGATTTCCATCTCACTTTCTGTATCGATAGCAGATATTGCAGCTCCCCTCATGTGAGACCATGCAAGGTCCGATGGGGTTTGCTGGTGAGCATGCGTTACCGAAGAGCGGGCACTCTGCAGAGTCAATGAGACCGCGAAGGACCTCACCGCACCTGCAGCCATCTGGTTCTGCGTCAAGGCTTTCGTCTGGGTTACCCAGGGTCTCGAGGAGGACCTCGTGATGGACCTTCTCTGCATCGTGGGCGGAGTATGCCTCGCGGATACCCACACCGGAACCGGGAATGGTGGGGAACCCTCGCCATTTCACGTCGCGTGCCTCGAATATCTCGTCCAGAAGCTTCAGGGCCAGGGGGTTGCCTTCGTCCTTGACCACGCGGGTGTAGACGTTGGCCACTTCGGGCTGGCCGGACTTGATCTGCTCTGCGATACGGAGGACTCCCATGGCCATGTCCAGCGGTTCGAAGCCGCAGACGGCCTGGGGGACGCCTTTGGCATCTAGTAGCTCATGGTAGGCCTTTGTACCAATGATTGCGGATACATGGCCAGGCTGGATGATACCGTTGATCCTGATCTCTCCCATCGAAGCGAGAGCGATAAGGGCAGGGGGCACCAACCGGTGCATGGATAGAACTGAAAAGTTGGATGGGGGGGTGGCCTTGATGACGGCTGCTGTAGATGGAGCCGTGGTCTCGAACCCTATGCCAATGAACACAACGTCCTTGTCCGGGTCCTTTCTGGCCATATCCACAGCGTCCTCTGGTGAGTAGACGATCTGTACATCCCCACCCTTAGCGCGGATGTCTGATAGCGAGTGCCCGAAGGCTGGAACACGAACCATATCTCCAAAGCATGTGATGGTCACACCGGACTCTGCAAGGTCCATGGCGGCCTTGATCTCCCTGGGGGTGGTGACGCAGACCGGACACCCAGGACCCTGTATGACCTTGACGCCGACATTGGCGAAAGCATCTTCGAGACCGTACTTGACTATGGTATCCTGATGTGTTCCGCAGACATGCATTATCGATATGTCCAGCTCCATTTCGGAGAGCTTGTCAAGTATCCCTTTGAGCACATCTTTGTTCCGTAGCTTCAGGTCGGAAACGTCCATGTTATCACTCCTCTACTTCCAGGACCACCCTCTGCAGGACCAGGTCCTTACCTTCTATGATGTCCACCGCAGAGCTGCACTCTGGGCAAGTGAACGATGCTACCATCGTGTGTGCAAGCTGTGCATCGTCGAACTCCACCTTCTTGGGCTCTCCCTCGAAGGTGCACTTGGAGCATTTCACCTTGGTATTCTCGACCTTGAGCTCGAGCTTTGCACCTTCTACTGGTGTGTCCTTTGTCATGACCTCGAACGCAAAGGCCAGTTGCTCATGGCCAAGGAAGGTCATCTCACCGATGACAAGGATGACTTCCACAACTTTTGCGTCAGGGTTGTCCTTGAGCTGGTCGAGGATCGAGACAAGGACCGTGCGCATGACGGAGGCTTCGTGCATGTTTCACTCCTGTAACTCCTTCTGCTGGAACTCGGCGAACTCCTGGAACAGTTTCAGGGTCTCCATGGCCTCTTCCTCATCCATGACCTGGATGGCAAAGCCTGCATGGACTATGACATACTGGCCTTCCTTGACGACCACCAAAGAGGTGTTGACCTGACGTTCTGTTCCCCCCCCGAAATCGACGGTAGCCTTGTCACCATCGAGGGATAGGACCTTGGCCGGGATAGCGATGCACATGGGCCGGGACAAGCTGTGGCTAATATATAACTCTCATGGTGAGTGGTACAAGGTCGAAAGGGATGTGAAAATTATTACAGACCTTCCATGGCCTTGTCGAACTCGGACTTGAGCAGATCGGTCTGCTCATCTGTATGGGTGGGTGAGAATACCGCGATCAAGGAGTCCGTGAGCTTCACCATCTCATCCTTGGTGCAGTGCTCGAAATCTATACCAAGGTCGTCCATGCTCTTGTCAAGGATAGGCAGTCCGATGTTGTAGCCACCTACTGCTTTGCAGAAGGCATCCATGACCTTGTCCATTGCAGCAACGTTGCTTGAAATGGTAATACCGGAGATATCTACGCTCTTGGCCGCATCTGGGGTGATCACCTTACCTTTGATGGCGTTCTTGCATAGGTCGTGGAAGGCCTTCTCGACATTGTCCCCGGTCTTTGCACTTGTGATGTAGGATGGGGATGAGTAGGCATCAGCGACCTGCTTCAAAGCATTGAGGCCGAACTCCTTTCCTGCCGGGTCCGACTTGTTACCAAGGAAGACAAGGGAAAGGTCATTGGAGTTCTTGGTGACCATCTCGATCCATTCCTGGATGTTGGTCAGTGTCTCGTAGTTGGTGAGGTCCGAGACGAACAGGACACCATTGGCTCCACGCATGGATGCTTCGATAATCTTTGTGAAGAAATGCTAGCCCATGACGTCGTAGATCTGGAGCCCGGTGGTCAGCGTTCCGGTCTTGGTCTTGAAAACTATGTCCTTGGTGTAGACATTGACACCGAGGGCCTTGATGTACTTCTCGGAATATGTCTCATGGACGAACCGTTTGACAAGAGAGGTCTTACCTACACCACCGTCCCCGACCAGGACCACCTTCAGCTTCCTGTCTACTTGATCGTCTTCCATGCTCACAAGTCCATGTACATGAACGTGTCCATGGTATTAGTAACCGTTCAGAGGTGGCCGCGCCAGAAGTCGAGCATATCTTTGACTGTGTCTTTGATAGGGACCTCGGGTGCCCAACCGGTGTCAGTGCGGAACCTTGTATTGTCACCCATAATGATCGGTTCGTCCGTAGGTCGCATGAGCGCCGGGTCCTTCTCGACCTTTATTTCGACCTCGGCCTGGACAAGAATCTCGTCCAGAAGGTCCTGGATGCAGATGGCCTTGGATGAGCAGAGGTTGTAGACCTGTCCCTTGACGCCCTTTTCCATGGAGAACTGGAAGGCTCGGACCATGTCCCTGACGTCCGTGATGTCCCTCTCGCCGCTAAGGTTTCCAACGCGCATCACTGGGTCCTGAAGACCTTTCTCGATGGACGCTACCTGCTTTGTGAAGTCGGATGCGACATCGTTGGTCTTCATGGGGCCAGTGGTATTGAATATCCTACCACGGACCGTATCCATTCCATAGTTCTTGAAGTACTGGTAGGCCAGGAGGTCCTGGGCTACCTTGGAAACGCCATAGGGATGAAGTGGTTTGAGGGGATGTGTCTCTGGAGTGGGGACGTCATCCGGAGTGACGAGGCCGTACTCGGCGGAGGAGCAGGCAACGAAGATCCTGCAGTCCAGGTCCAGCTCGCGGACGGTCTCGAAAACGTTGATGGTGCCGTTGGAGTTGGTGTCCATGGTAAGTGTGGGCTCCTTGTAGGAGACCGTTGGGAAGCTCTGGGCTGCCAGATGGTAGATCCTGTCGGGCTTGAACTGCTCGATGAGGGTCTTCACCTTCTCCCTGTCCCTGATATCACACTTTTCGATGGTGTGGCCTTCCACACCTTCCAGCCTGTACATTTCCCAAGCTTCGTTGTAGATACCGTGGACCTCGTCCCCGGCCTCGAGAAGGGCCCTTGTCAGATGGGACCCGATAAATCCAGACATTCCAGTGATCCATGATCGCATTCGGTCACCGGGTGCTGTATAGGATAGCCGGTTAAAGACTTTATCAATACAGTATCCTGGCACCCTGTGTGTCTATTTTGGTGTCGAAGCCCATCTTGGCCTTCGTCCTTCGGATGAAGCTGTCCAAGAAGATGTCGTCGTCCGGGATAAAGAAGATGGAGTTCCCAAGCATACACATGGATGCTGTTCCGAGTTCTTCGAGGACATTGCAGGCATGCTCGACTTCGGGTGACATAAGGAGGGAGGAATCTGCGAAGCGTTTGGATGCCTCGAAGACCTCTATCGTTGTTGGATCCGTTAACTCAGCCAGAACCAGCTGTCCAGCTTCGTTTATCTTGTTTCGTTGGTCCGGGTCCTGAAGGACCTGTTTCGTGCTGATCGGACCACCGAGGACTGCGAGGAGGACCCGTTCAGGGATAGAGGGTTCGACCTTGACCACCTCTCCCCACGGTGGTGGGCCTTCTGTTCGTCTAACGGAAACACCACCGACGAACTGGGCTGCGACATCTCCGAGCCCACTGAGGTGCTCGACCTCTGCAACATGAGCTGCCTGGACCACCTTATGTTCATCGAGGCCTAGTGCTGCTCGGATGGCCATGGCGGTGGAGAGGGCTCCTGCACCGCTCATCCCGAATCCTTGTCCCATAGGTAGGTCTAGCTTGGTGGTGACAACGACATCGTTGCCCTTTGGGACGAGTTGGTTGACCACGGATGTTGTAACGGGAGCATCCTCTGGCAGGTCGTTGATAAAGACGTGGACGTTGCCTTCGCCAGGTCCGATCGCTACGTCTGTTGTGGCGCCAAGCTGTAAACACAGACCCGCCCCTCTGGAGCCTTTGTGCAATGGGTCCTCGGCCTGGTCCATGATGCGGAAAAGGCCTGTGATATGGCCTGGACAGAACGCCTTCCCGGTCCTTGTGGTCATCT
>JANQNL010000049.1 GCA_028279585.1 Thermoplasmatota archaeon | reverse complement strand
CCTCTAGAGGCTTTTTCAGGGACTCATCGAACAGCCTGCAGCCATTGCAGCATGGGGACTTAGCAAAGATAGAACATTCCTTTCCAACGATCTCATCCGCACTGTAACCCGTAATCCTCTCTGCTGCCTTGTTCCAGCTGGTGATCTTTTGCTCCTTGTCCACTGTGAACACCGCACTTGGAACTACCTGGAAGAGGTGGTCCCACGACACTGGTCCGTTCCCATTGGTTTCAGGCTTGCACATATGGATCCCCCACTTTGCACAGAGAGTATAGTGTGTAACGAGAATCTATCAAGCCTTTCATATATACATGAGGATTGGGAAACAAACTGTGTAAGACTGGGGAAAAGGAATGGGAAAGACATGCTTTCCCTAACAGACGGGCCACCTATCTCTCGAACAGGTTTCGGCCTTTCCCAGTAAGCTCCAGGACCTTTGTCCTTCCACTAGTGGTCTCGCGCAGGAATCCTGCACTGACCAAACGTGAGATCCTTTTACGGGTCGTGGGCTTGGAGATCTTGAGCTCTGCTCCGATGAACGAGTATGTTGGCTTAACACCGACGACGTTCTCCTCGAACACAAGCCGCAGGAGTGAAATGAGCTCGTCCGGTAGCTTTCCACGGAACACTGGCTCAATATCCAGGACCTCCTTCTCAAGTTTCTTGAGCTCCTTTCCTGAAAAGAGGTTCGGGTCAAGGGAGATGAGAACGATCAGGTCCTTGAGGTAGGCTATCTCAGTGAGATGGTTCACTAGTGCCAGGGTCTTTTTGAAGTCGTTCTTCTCGTAGATGTAATCGAGTCTATCAAGGAGCACGACCGAGTCCCTGTCAACACCTTCAATGAGCTTCTTAAGGTCGTTCATCTTTGGTGAGGTTCCTTTGTCCTTTTCACTTTCAGAAAGCCACCAATGTTCGAACTCTTGCTTACCAAAGCCTTTGACCTTGTTACTGGGAGTCCTAGATATGAACAAACCTTTGAAGCCAAGCTTCAGGAGGTCCTTGAACGCCTCCTTGGATATGTTCGGGTCTGGCTCCTGGACCATGTATACTGAGCCTTCCTGGAGCTGATACTTCATGAGCTTACGCTTTATATCCTTCTCCATTTCCTTGCGGGAGGTGATGTCCCTGGAGATGGTCACAAGTCCGATAGGCTCACCTTTTGGATCTGCCATCAAGGTTACCGCGGTCTCGATGGTCTTTATCTTGCCAGAGATCACAGCGAAGGTATACTCTCGCTTGATGCTGCCTTCCTTTCGGACAAGCTCCAGGTCATGCTTGGCCTTCTTGACGTCCTTGTCCTCAAAAAAGTCGATGAACTCCTTTCCTACAAGGTCCTCTGAGCCCTTGGCCTCGAACATGAGTATAGATGACTCGTTCACATCAAGAACAGTTCCATGCATATCAAGTATCGAGATAGCATCCGATGACCTTTCGAAGAGTGTCCTGTAGCGTTTCTCGCTCTCCTTCAGCTTCACATCGACCTTTGCCTTGTAAAGAGCCATCTCTATAGCTGACTTTAGGTCCAGGACCTCAAATGGTTTGAGAAGGTAACCGAACGGTTCTGTGATCTTTGCTCTCTCCAGTGTCTTCTCATCGGAATAGGCTGTTAGGTAGATGACCGGGATGTGATACTCGTCCTTGATTATCTCTGCAGCATCGATACCGTCCATATCTCCCTGCAATCCAATGTCCATAAGGACCAGGTCGGGATTCTTATCCTTGCATGTCCTTATGGCCTCCTCGCCTGATAGCGCTGAGCCAACGACCCCATATCCAAGGCTTTGGAGCCTCCTTTCCAGGGTCTTTGCGACGATCGCTTCATCCTCTACTACCAGTATCATTGGTCTTTCCATTTCAGGCCCCCTTCTTCTTCTTCCTTGGTCCTGTAAAATCAACAAGGAACTTGGTCCCTCTTCCTTTGCCGGTCTTGAACTCTCCGTTCAATTGCCGAGTGAGCATGTTGACAAGTTGCAGCCCAAGTGTGGGTGGACTGTATAGGTCCAATCCCTCAGGAAGACCGATACCGTTGTCCGACACCTCGAGCTTGTAGACTCCCTTCTTCGTCCTTGTAAGCTTGACCTTTATCTTTGGTTTTTTGACGTCCTTGAACGCATACTTCAATGAATTGGAGACGAGCTCGTTGATAATTAGACCGGTAGGTATGGCCGTGTCGATGTCCATCTGCATCTTCTGGATATCTTTGTCTATCTCGACACGAAGGTCCCTACCTCCATAGACTGAATAGAGATGGTCTATCAGCCGGATGATGTAATCTGTTGATTGTATGTTGCCCATGTCGTCGGACTTGTACAACTCCTCATGGATAAGGGCCATGGAGCGCAATCTTGTCTGCCCATCCATGAATATCTGGAGGACCTCAGGTTCTGTGATGTAATCAGATTGGAGCTCGAAAAGCGATGATATCATCTGCAGGTTGTTCTTGACACGGTGGTGGACCTCTTTGATGAGGACCTCCTTCTCGTCTAGGGAGTTCTGTAGACGCTGTTCCGCTTCTTTTCTCTTCGAGACGTCCCTTGAGACACCAAGGATCCCTGTAACAATTCCATCATCATTGGTGATCCATTTCATATTATTCTCGAGCCATACGGTCCCACCGTCCTTATGATAATACTCAACTTCTACCGTAACGGATTTGTTGGGATCTGGCCCGTTCTTATTTGCCTCCATGAGCTCCTCTGCGAACCCTGCCTGCATCCTTTGCAGGGACTCTGGGGTCATGGTGTCTTGGATCTGCTGTTGGTTCCTTTCCTCTGGTGTGAATCCCAGTATCTTCTGGATCGTTGGGCTAACGTAGGTCGTGCCTAAGTTCATGTTGACCATCCAAATGATATCTGCCATGTTGTCGGTGAGGAACCTCAGCCGCTCTTCGCTCTCCTGTAAGGCCTTCTCAGCTTTTTTCCTGATTGTGATATCTTGCACGGTCCCATAAATGATGAGATTACTATCCTCATCTGTCTCCAATTCTGTTTCGACATGAAGGTGGATCTCCTCCATATTTCCATACTTATATGCTCGATAATCCATGGAATACGGTTCATTGTCCTGAACGGCCCTGGCAATGCTATGGGCAAGAAGCTCTCTGTCCTCTGGGTGGACATACATCTGCTCGGGGTCCATTGGTGGAACACTCATTTTCGGGTCCAATCCTAGGATATCATACAATGTGTCAGATATGACCATGTCATTGGTTGTGGTGTTCCAGACCCATGAGCCAAAGCGAGCGATCTCCTGGGCCTTCTTCAGGTTACGCTCGGACCTCAACAGTTCCTCTTCTGCTATCTTCCTGCTTGAAACGTCTCGAAGGACCGTGATCACCTCAACGACGTCCTTGCCCTTTTTGATCGGGATCTTTCTTGTTTCAATGTGAACGACCTTCCCTTTGATGGTCCTAGCTTCTTCAGAGATCACGATCTTACCTGTTTCAAAGACAGTGTCATATTCCTCAGCGATCGTATTGTCGAGGAATGGAAAAGCTTCGAAGAGGTTCTTCCCAGCAAGGTCAGTTCCAGAGCCCATCGGCTTGCTCAATCTCTTAACCGCCTTGTTCACAACTATCAGGTTCATGTCCTTATCGATGACATGAATGGCGTCACCCATAGAATCCACTGTTGACCTGTATTTCTCTTCACTCGACCTGACAGATTCCAAACTTTGTGATTTTTGTAATGCTATGGCCGCCATATCTCCGAAGGCAGCTGCCATCTGGACATCATGCTTGTTAAAGTCCCCTTCTTTGTTCGCAAGGCCGATTATCCCTACGACCTTCTTACCGAACCTCATGGGTGCGAACATGACATTGCTTAGGCCGACGTGGCCCTTTGGCATGAACTTCATCCATCTGCTATTTGAGAACTCATTATCATAGACGACCTTGCCCTTTTTATATGCCTCTGCCCGTAGACCTCTGATAGGCATAGGGAGTTCTGGATCTACTGTGCAGGGCATTCCTCCTGCCTCAAGGAACAGTACCTCGTTCTCTTGCTCATCATCACTTAATAAGGCTACGTAACCAGATCTTGCGCCTGTGACGTCCCGAGCGTGGTCGAACAGGATGCGAGCAGCCTTTTCGAACTCATCGATATCCATGACCTGTTGGGCAGCTGATAGAAGAGCTGTGAGGTCCTTCTCACGCTGTTGTGAGACCCCCAAGGCCTTGTTGATGATCCTTTCCATTTTCTTCTGATTTGTGACATCGATGAGATTTCCACGAACCTTTACGATCTTGCTTTTATCTTTGATGGGCTGTCCAATGACCCTGACCCATCTCTTTCGATCCCTAGGACCATAGACCTCCACCTCTATATCGTAGGGTTTAGCCTTCTTCATAGCATCCCAGAATGCAGCTTGGACCATTGCCCGATATTCCTCAACATATAATGAGATAAGTAGGTCCAACGAGAGCTCCTGGTCCTTTTTCACTCCTAATATCTTGTACATCTGGTCTGTCCATAGTATGCGGTCGTTGACAACGTCATACTCCCACCCACCGACCTTGGCAAGACGTTCTGTCTCATTGAGGAGGTCTTGGTTCCTCTCGACCTCTATCTCTGAGATCTTTTTCTCCGTGACATCCCTTGCAACGGCATATGTCAGCCCTTCTTCAGGAACAGGGTGCGAGGTCCATTCGAGCCATTTGTAGCTTCCATCCTTGCACTTATATCTATTTTCCAGGTTGAAGACGGTCTTGCCTTTCTTCAGCTTCTTCTCTATCGATCTTATCGTGGCCTTGACATCCTCTGGATGGACGAACTCGATGAATGGTTTACTAAGAAGCTCCTCCTCATCCCATCCAAGGACTTGTGTGAACGCAGGATTGACCCTTACGAACGTCGAGGTGTTCGTGTCCTCGATGCAGAACATGTCCCGCGAGAGATTGAATATTCTGTCCAGCTGCTGTGTTGCTTTGTAACGTTCGGTGATATCGTTGAGAAATGCTTGGATAGTTAGCTTTCCCTCAAGCTTGAACGTTGAGGCAAATACTTCGAGCCATCTCCAACTACCATCTTTGTGCATTGCGCGAATCACATACTTTTGTGGAGGGTTCTTTCCCGCAAGCCTATCTCGCATGTTGTTCGCGACCGTTCTTCGGTCTTGTGGGTGGATGAACTCAAAGAACTTCCCGGCCTGGACCTTCTTCCTAAGCATCTTTTCCTCATAACCAAGGATGGTTGCTAGTGCTGTGTTGATATAGATCGGTCTTTCCCGTAGGATGATGATGCCCTGCCTGGAGTTATCAACGATAGCTCTGTAGCGCTGCTCGCTCTCCTCTAACCTTTCGAGCACTTCTCTTTCACTTGTGATGTCCATCCCAGAGCTCAAGGTCCCATTGATATATCCATCATCATCATGCAGGACCGTGTTCTGGAAGGAGATCATCCTTTCAGAGCCATCCTTGCAAAGGACCGGGTTCTCATAGTAATCTGCAAGCTCTATCTCTCCCTCGATAAGGAGTTTGAAGACCTTCCTGACCTCCGTTCTCAATCTTCTGGGAATGAAGTTGGATATCCAGCTTTTTCCTAGGACCTCTACCCTTGTATAACCCAGAATGTCCAGTCCCTTTTGGTTAATGACCTGAACACGACCTTTCCTATCCAGAACAACGAACATGACCCCGGCAACATCAAGGTACATCTGGTTCATATCACGCTCGACCTCGCAGGTTCTACTGGCCTCCTCTCTCTCGGAGACATCGAGGACCGTCATCTGGGTAGCAGGCTCTCCACGGAAGGTGACGATGCTTGCAATGACCTCTATCCAGATTCCCTTTCCCTTCTTGTTCCATGCTCTGGCAATATAGCTTGAGAGAACATTCTTTCCCTTCATCCTCTCGCGCTGTCTTTTCTGGACCTGGTCTCTTTCTGATGGATCGATGAGGGCGTAGATCGCTCCTTCATCCATCTTATCGAGCTCTGGAGTCTTGTAACCGAAGATGGCCCCAAAGGAATCATTGGTGTAGACGAACCTATCCTTCTGGATGATTGCGATACCTGCCGTGGAGCTTTCGATGATGTCCTTGTAGACGCCCTCGCTCTCCACCTCTGCAGAAACATCACGCATGAGGTGAACGGCGCCAACTAGAACTCCGTCAGAGATAAGTGGGTCAACTGTGACCTCGATGAACGAACCGTTCCTTCGGATCACCGACGACTCAGTGCTCTTCGATGATCGCATCTTCAGTACCGGACAGCTCTTGATCGGCTCATCAGTGCCGTGCACGACCTGGTAGCATCTCTTGCCCTCGATCTTGCTCTTTGGAAGACCAAGCATCTTCGCCATGGAACTGTTCGCCTTGAGAATGACATCATTCGTATCGATTATCGCGATACCATCGCTCATCGAGTCGCATACAAGTGACCAAGGCGAGTCGTCACCCTGGCCTAGTAGTTCGATGAGGTTGACTGCCTCCTTGTTCACCTTGTTGCCTTTCTTGGCCATGAGGATCCGTTTCCCAATAATGACTCCCCCGAGGCCACCCAAACGCGCGAATTATATAGGGAAGTCTTGGTATTTAAACTGTGGGACATAGGAAAAGAAAAGTGAAAAACTGTGAATTCCTAAATTGCCATGTACTTTACGGCTTCCCATTTCTGGAGCTGCTTCTCAACGATCCGGGCCTCTTCATGACAGCCATGGTCTCGCAGAACCTTCAAAGATTCCTGAAGCTTTGCCTTGCCCATGCTCATCTGTCCCATTTGGAACATCATAAGCCCATAATCCTCCAAGACCTTTCCAAGGAAGAAGAAGTGGTCGGTCTCTTCGAACATGTCCACGGCACTATCGAAGGCCTGTTCTGCATGCTCATAGTTTCCAGACTTGGATTCTACAAGGCCTGTTGTGTAGTCGAGGTAACCTATGAAATACTTCTCGGATGTGGGCCCCATGGTGTCCTCGGCCTCTTTTAACATCTTCTTGGCTCCGTCCAACTTGCCTGCACGGACCTGGGCCTCAGCACCGTTGAGTAGAGCGAATGCAGCTATCCGATTGTTCCCTGAATCCAGGGAATGTTTCGCTGCAAGCTTGGCGGTCTCAAGTGCCTTGTTCCATCTCTCGACCTTGAGGTATGCATCTGAAAGGTTGGTGTATGCCCTACCAAGCTTCCAATCGTTCCCATGCTCCTGCAGGATCTTGACACCACGGTTGTAGTAGTTGATGGACTCCTCGAGCTCGCCCATCTCACCAAGTATAGCAGCCAGGTCCACCATGACCTCACCTGTGATGATGTCCTTCTCCTTGCGGATCGTCAAGGCCATCTCCAGAAGTGTCTGGGCCAGTTCCTGGTCTCCCTGGGTCTTCCTCCTTCTGGAGTCGAGCCACATATGCTTCTGTCGGAGCATGTCCCAGGTCTTGTCCCCTTTTCCATGTGTCTCTATTATCTCGGAAGCAGCCTCATACTGCTCACCAGACTCGGTCATCCTTCTGCGCAGCATGAACAGATGGCCCAGTGTGAGAAGGTATTGTACATGGATCGGTTGTCCAAGATGTTTGAGGAACTGCTTCTGTTCGGACTCGAGCATCTCCACTCCCTGTGCGTACTTGCCTGCATAAATGAGCTCTTCGATGGTCTCGATGACCTTCATGAGATCTTTTTCAGACTTCTTCTTTGGAATGGGACACACCTACCTGGTAGATTGTCGGGAAACGGTGTGTCGATGTTAAAAGGTTTGCGCATCTGGACCAATTGTTTCGATTTCATGAACAAGACTTTCGGGTTCAGTTCGATAAGAATGATGCGTATGTCCTTCATGCCCAAAGACAGGAAGAAAGGTCATCACCCCATCTATCTTTCAGATAATTTTGCAGATGGTGTGATGATTTTTTGTGGATGGTCTTTGGGCATGAGCCATCCACATCACCCTATTCTTGCAAGGTCATCATCGACCTTCTTCACATCAAGGATGGAGTTCAGTTTCGTGAACACCTCTTTTGCGTAGAGCAACTGTTCCTTTGCTTCTTCGACCCGGTTCATCCTCACAAGCATGATGGCATGCTCATGTAGCAAGGTCCCGAAGAAAAAAACGTTCTCGGAGTTCTCTAAAAGGTCCATTGCATTGGAGAAAGCCACCTCTGCATCACTGAAGTTACCCTCCATAGACCGAACAAGACCAACGAGGTACTGGAAGTACGCTTTATAGTATGGGTCCTTGGGGTCCTCCACGACCTCCTTAGCATCTTTTAGGTGGTCAAGGGCCTTATCTAATTCCCCCGATCGTGCGAGGGCTTCGGCTGCGTTGCAATGGGCAAACCCAGCCACTCGCTTGTTGCCACATCCGTTGGCCACCTCAACAGCCATTTCGGCATGCTGCAAGGCACGATCATACCACTCCAGCTTCATATAGGAGTCTGCAGTGTTGTTATGGACCCGGGCAAGTTCCCAAGGATAATCCTCTTCCTCGAGGATGGAAATGGCCTTGTCGAAATGGTGCAGGGCCTCCTCGACCTTTCCCCCCTCGGACACAAGGATGGCTAGGTCTCCGTAAACCTTGCCGGTCAGCTCGTCGATGTCCTTCCTTTCGTTCAGGGCCATCTCGAGGAGAGTCTTGGCAAGCATCCTGTTGCCTGTGAACAGGGTCTGTCTGCTCTGAAGCCAGAGCTTTTCCTGGGCGCATCGTGCCCATACAGGCTTCTTTGGATCTGATGACTCGATGATCTCTGCGGCAGCATGGAGATATTCTGTAGCTTCAGCATCCCTTCGTCTGAACACAAAGATGTGTGCCATCTTCAGGAGGAATCGAGCATGGATCGCGTTTCCACGAAGCTTCTCGAACTCCTTTCGGGACTCCTCGAGCATGTCCTGGGCAAGACCGAAGTTTCCCTCATGGATCACTACCTCTATCTCATGCAACCTCTCTTCGAGGGGATCATCGGGGATGTCTTCTCTTGCCATGTTCATCCTACTTCATAAGTTCCTATGCGTTAATATGGTCAGAACGTCTCTATCATAAAAGGGTTGCCGATACTATGTTATAATGAGGATAGGTTGATAATAAAAAGGAATGAATTGATAAGATAATGTTCAACCTTTTGAACACCTAATTTGCTAACGCTGTAGATCATTATTGTAGGGCTCATTCTTCCTTTTTAAGGATATTTACCCAGAAGTGGTCGAACTCCTTGTCCGACAAGGGCAAGGTCTCGGTGCTCGCCCAGAACTCTTCCACCTCATGCCTTTCGGTCTCCACAAGTATATAGTGCTCCGCAACAACGATTCCCTCACTCGGATAGAGCTTCTTTTCATGGACCTCCTCAAGATAGGTCATTATTGCTCTGTACTCATCCGGTCCAATGGGAATTTTTTTCTTCTGCCCGTCCTTCTCACTGACAAGTGCAACATCATCTCTATCTTGTGGTGGTTCGTAGGACGTACAACCATAATGCTTTGGCACCACTCGATGTTCCTTACCACAATTTGAACAGGTCCAGTTATAGATGCCGCTGTTCTGATCAGACATGATACCACCAAGAATGCATGGTGCTGTTAAGGCATAACCTTACTGTTGCTTGAGCTGTGGAAGAAGCCTGCTCAAGTAGAACAGCTGGGTGGAGGTGGGGTTGACGATGGGCCTTTTCTTCTTCATAATGGCCATTGCTTCGTCGATGTCCTTGGCAAGACCCTTCCGGATGAGCAGGGCCGCGGTAAAGATAGAGGACCTCCCCTGGCCGCTCATGCAGTGGATGTAGACCTTTCCCTTGAAATTAGCCGCCCTCTCCACCGCGAGAAGGAACTCAAGCTCTTCAGGGACGTACTGGTCCAGAGTTGGAACGAGAACATACTCCCTCCCCTTAACGACCTCTGGCACCTCCCACACCTCGTAGGTCATGTCCACTACCATGCCGCATCCTTTCGGCAGATCCTCGACCTGGGGTCTTGGTCCCATGTATATGTTCTTGGCTATCTTGTTTGGGAGGAACGGCTTCCACACCTTGCGCTGGATAAGATTGATCGGCAAGACCATTGCTATGTATGGCAGTAGCATGAATTGCATGACCCCAAGTAACCGGCCTTTGCTTGTCTTGGTCCTTTGAGGTCTGCCCTTCAAGTAGTACGAGGCCATGATAAGGAGGGTCAGGTCGATGTAGAGGAGCAGGACCGCTGGAATGATCCATGGGAACCTGGGGAGGAAGAAGACCATGGCCACAGCAATTGCTGCAAAGATGCCACCGGCCTGTGAGAAGGCAAGGGTATAGATGATCCTGGTCTTTCGGAGAGGGTCCATACAGGTATGGGCAATGAAAGTGGATAGTTAAGACTTGTGGCGTTTTCCACTTCCACTTTCAGTTACCTCTCCTGTGTTCAGACTTATAACCTGGTCGTTCCATGGTTTCCAAAAGCAAAAATAGAGGTATGTTCATGGATCTTGATATGTTACTTGCCGCGGTCGTCGAACGCGAGGGAGACCAGTATACTGCTTGGTGTCCAGCTCTTGATGTCGCAAGCCAGGGTCCCACCGTTGAGGAGGCGGTCGCTAATCTCAAAGAGGCGGTGGAGTTGTATCTGGAGGATGAGGATGTAGATCTGGAGGATAGGTCGGTATTCCTCACGACCATCGAGGTGGGGAGTCATGGAAAAGCTACCAGTGATGTCAGGGCTTGAAGTGATCAAGGTCCTTTCTGGTATCGGTTTTGATCAGGTTGGCCAGAAAGGGTCCCATGTAAGGATGAAGGGTGAGGTCGATGACTCTTTGAGAGTTGTCATCATACCTCTTCATAAAGAACTGACCAGAGGGACTTTGATGTCGATCATTCGCCAGGCTGGACTTACGAAAGATGAGTTTATCGACCTTGCTGATGGTAAATGACCTAATCTCCAGCGGGTCGCCTGCTCTCCCACCTGTTCCAACGCTTCTCCGGCCTCTCGTTGGCTTGAACGTTATAGCGCCCCTCAGATGTCACCTTCGTGATGACATCTCCTCGGTTCTTGTCCACTTCGTTCTGGACATGGAGGGGTTTGAGCTTTTCGACCTTCCATCCCCTATCCTCGGTGCTATCGATGCGCCAGCCGAAGTCCGACATGGTCTTGCCATAATCGGTGCGCTTTATCCAGGCACCGCAAGGGTCCATGCGCCATAGGTCCGGGTTCATCTCCCGGATAGGGTGGGCCTTTTCCCACACTTGCTGTACGAACTTGTCAGAGTATCCCACGGATACCACCTCTCCAACGTTGGAATATATGATTATGGGCGTTATAAATGTTTTTTCATTCCATTTCTATTAATGATGCACAATCGTTAATATCGATCGATCTAACCATCTGTAAGAAGGGGGAATTGGGTGGGAATAATGGACAAGGCATCCACGACGATCGAACTCCACAAGCTCCGAAACAAGTAAAGAAAGGCCGATGTCCGTGACTCCAGTTGAGATATTCTCTCTGTCACGACCATCGGTTCATTGTGGAATGTTTCGAAACTTTGTTCCATTCTCTCGTCAAAGATGCCCAGATAATGTTCTTATACTGTCCCCATAATCAACCCCCAATGCCAGATTCCCCCAAGGTCTTCGTCCTTGGCCTCGACGGCGGTGACTGGAAGGTCTTCGACCACATGATCGACCGCGGTGTGATGCCGAACCTTAAGAAGCTTCGTGAGAAAGGAGCCTGGGGGCCTTTGAACTCCACCATCCCGCCTATCACCTGCCCTGCATGGCTTTGCTACGGGACCGGGAAGAACCCAGGTAAGATCGGTATCTATTACTTTACCATCAGGGAAACTGAGGGATACGGTAACATTCCGTTCTACTACCGCAGGGACGTTAAGGGCGAGAACTTCTGGGACATCCTTTCGGACAATGGGATAAATGTCGGTCTTGTCAACATCCCGACCGTCTGGAAGCCATACAAGATCAATGGCTTCATCATAGCAGGGTTCATGACCAACTTCGAGGAGACGAACATCCAGGGCAAGGACGTGCACGAGAAGCACAGTGGTCTGATGCATCCTCCAGAGCTACATGAGGAGATCGCAGACAAGGTGGGTAGATACTATGTCGGCTTCCCGAAAGCCCAGTCGACGGACACCTCCATGTATTCGGTCAAGGAACTTGTGGACGACATGGTCATGGTCTCAAAGACACGGGTCAAGACAATACTCCATCTTGTCAACAACGCTGACTGGCAGATGATAACTGTTGACATCTTCTCTACAGACAGGATCGGCCATCTATACTACCAGATAACGGCGCCAGACGGTCTGCAGTATGGGACGCTAGAAGAGAAGGAGTCCCGCAAGCATATCGAACGTTACTACAAGGAGATAGACAAGCTCATCGGCAAGGTCAGGAAGGCCGTGGGCGAGGACACCTACTTTTTCATTATGTCAGACCATGGGATGGGCAACCAGGTGGGAACCTTCAAGATCAACGACTGGCTCCTGAAGCACGGGTATCTGAAGTTGAAACAGGCACCTCCGAAGAAGAAGACCTTCAAGGATAAGATATTAGAGACTAAGGGCAAGGCCATCTCCAAGGCTGCAAAGACCGCCAGGGAGATGAACCTGACCCCGGTCATCGAGAAGGTCACGAGGAAGATGCCTTCGAACGTCCGCAAGCAGCTACCGATCTCCGTCCGAAGACTGGACCCGAAAGAGATCGACTGGAAGAAGACCCAGGTGTTCTACCAGAACCTCGGTCTCTACATCAACACCAAGGGCCGGGACCCACAAGGCTATGTATCGAAAAAGGACGCTGCCAAGCTTGCTAAGAAGGTCCGCAAAGAGCTTCGAGAAACCGTCAAGGAGTTCGATCCGGAGATGGATGTCACTTACCATGATCCCAAAGAGGAATACAGCGGCCAGTACAAGGACGAAGCTCCGGACATCATCTTCTCCATCGGAGATTACCTCTACTTCCCAGATGCTAGGGTCGGTTATTCCCAATACTTCGTCACCGAGTTCGGGACCGGTGGGTTCCACCGCCAGCATGGCGTGTTCGTGGCATCCCATCCTGACGTCAAGCCAGGAAAGGTCAAAGACATGAACCTCATCGATCTCTGCCCGACCATACTCCATGTGTTCGGGGTCAACATCCCCAAGGATGTGGATGGCAAGGTCATGCACGAGGTGTTCACTGACTCATCAGAGTTCAATACCAGGCCAGTTCTGAAGGGAGGTTCCTCTGAGATGAGGAAGCTCAAAGGCTCGGTATCCAAGCTCAAGTTGGGAAAGATCGGGAAGAAGCTCTAAATTCAACCCCAGTCCATGTCACTTCGTTCTCTGAACCCGTTCTTCTTCCACTCAAGTAAGGTGAAGAACTCGTCGAACCCATCGTTTATGTCCACGTCGTCGTTGCCCAAAATGACGATGAGCTCGTAATGCTTCTGCATGAGAGAGCCATCGTTGATGGTCTTGGTCATACGCTGGATGACCTCTCTGACCCTGGGTTCGTTCTCCTGGTAGCATATCAGGACGTTGATGGGTGACCTGACGGTCAGGATCTTCCACATATGGTAGAGTATCTTGTGGCGCTCCGTGTGGTGTGTCTGTTCAACACAGACCTTCGGAATGGTGAAAGGACCTCTTTCGTTAGGCTGGACAAGGTCGTACTCTTTCTTGTTGAAGAGCATATAGTCGATGTTGAGAAAGTCCATGCTCTCCTCTCTATCGAACTCCATCCGTCTTTTGGCAAATTTGAGGAAATGATCATCAGCGGTCCGCTTCATCACATCTTCATAGACAAGGTTCCATGTCTCTGAACGCTTTGGAGATACCTTCCCCTCTGCCAGATACTTGTTGAACACATCGGTCCAGTGCTCTATGTAGGATTCAAGGAAATATTCTGCTCTCATGTCACTGTATAGGTATGGCTTGTGAGGCTATAAAATTTGGCAGGCCTCTATATAAGAGAATATTATGAAGATATAACAAAAACACACGCGTAACTAGTGTCAACATTCATTTATTAATAAAAAAGCCGCAAAACTCTCTGATAAGTGCGAAATTTATATAAATGGCCATCTCCTGGATAAATATATTCTTCCATGGAGGGCGATCTATGTTAAAGCAAGCCATCTCACTTTTAATAGTGATACTTATGATAGCTGGGGCTCTTGTAATATTTACAGGTTCCACCATCGCAGACCCACCTGCGACAGGTGACTGGACCATCGCCGAGAGCACCACTGAGACAGTCTCTGACCAGACCATTTTGATGACAGGTAATATCACCGTCGTGTCCCTTGGGACATTGAACCTGGACAACTGCACGATAATATTCGACTGCACATTCGACAACCAGTATTGGTTCGACGTCCAGACCGGTGGTTCACTGACCATGACCAACTGTGTGGTCAAGTCCAACAACGCCTCGAACAGATACAGCTTCTGGATACAGGCCTCGAGCCAGGCCACCGTTTCCTTCACAGGCATTCGGGACGTCCACAACGGTCTGGAGCTTCACTCGAACAGTGCGAGCCTATCGTTCTGTGACATAACCAACAGCGATGTCGGTGTCCATGTCTACGCCTCTGATCCGACCATCGATAACTGCGTCATCAAGAACAATGACAACCAGGGTATCTATGTCCACACCGGTTCATCACCGACCATCACGAACAACCACGTGAAAATGAACAACCACTATGGGATATATGTCCACGAGGGGACACCAGACATCGAGGATAATGATATCAGTACCAATTCCCACAATGGTATCTATTGTGTGAACACAGCTGGCGCCTTCGCCATCACTGACAACAGGATAAGATACAACGAGGGCCAGGGGATCACACTGGAGCAGTCATCACCAACGATCTCCCTCAACACCATCGATGCGAACCAGGGCAACGGTATCTATGTCCTAGGAAGCTCCTCGACCAACTCCAATCCCACCATCTCGAACAACGACATCACTGGTAACGGTGGAGATGGTATAGAGTTCGACAACATATACATCAGCGCCACCACCAATGACAACAACATCTACAACAACTTCGGCTGGGGTATCCAGTCCTACGGTGGCATGTTCACAGACTCCAACAACATCTACCTTGACGCCAATGGTTTAGGTAACAGATGGGGCAGGATCCATCAGATGTGGTATCTCGAGGTCAACAGCGATGCCGCAGCAGGATTCTATATGTTCAATCCAAACTTCAGCAATGGTGTCATCTATTGCGGAAGGATCGATCTTGACTACTGGGACCAGTATTGGACCGAGTATGAGTGGTATAACGACAACACGTATCTGACCATGGGCACCTACGAGGTCGTTGGAGACCGGACCGGTAACGACCAGATGGACTCTGCCACAACTGATCTGACCACCAATACGGTCATAGACCTTATTATGGCCGATGCTCCAGATGTCAGCGTTACTGCCATTACCTGGGGAGGAACCCCAGGCACAGGTGATACGGAGACGATAACGTTCGACATCACAAATGATGGTGACCTCGATGCTGCAGACTCTGAAGTGGATGTCTACCTCCAGGACCCGAACGGCGATATCACGTACCTGACAAGGTTGACACCAGGTGCAATATCAGCTTCAGCTACTGTCCAGGATACATATGATATCACGTTCGCTGGTGGTGGAACATACACCATCATCGCAGATTGCGACCCTGATAACGACTACTGGGAAGAGGATGATACAGAACCCTCAAGCCCATACTTCTACCAGGATGTGTACTCCGAGACCATCACGATAGATGGTTACTCTGTATACATCGAGGACCTGATAACCTACATCAACGAACCATACTGGAACTGGAGGTCGATGACCGCAAACGATCGGGTCAGCGTCTATCCAGGCAGCTGGAGGAGCTACAGGCTTTATGTCGAGAACTACCGTGGTAGCTCAGACACGGTCAACATCATCGAGACCCACAACACCGATTGGAACGTCATCTTCTCAACGGACTCCAATCCAAGCACTGCCACACCTATCACACAGTTCTCACTGAACGGTTGGCAGAACAGGTATGTATGGGTCCACACACAGCCACCAGACCCAGCACCACGCGGGTCGAACCTGAACCTGGACATCACCCTCCAGTCCGATAATGACAACACCATAACTGATGACATCATCATCACATCCTATGCTGACTGGGTAATACCAGAGGGGACCACAGAGACGGTGTCTGCAGAGACACAGACCATGGATTACAATGTATATGTCTCTGGAACGCTCAACCTCGACCAGGTCGACTGGACCATCCATAACTACCCGATGGAGAAACACATAACCATCCTCGATGGAGGCATGGGTGACTTCAACGATGTGATGTTCACATCATCAGACGATGCATACGAATGGCATTTCTATGTGTATGGTGACCTTGACCTTACTTTGTCAGAGATCTACTATTCTGACTATGGTATCGAGGTCTATACTGATGATTACCCCGCGAATGTGAACATCGAGGGTAACACTATCATGTACTCGAACAACGACGGTATCGTTCTGAACGAGGCCTATGCGGTCATAAAGGACAACATCATCTCGAACAATCAGGATGCAGGTATCGACGGACAGAACTCCTGGGGCTCGGCCCTCATCACTGGAAATACGTTCGAGAACAACCAGCAGGGTATCTCGATGAGGCTCAAGTCAGACCAAGAGGTCGTTGTTTCTAACAATGAGTTCATGTACAACAATGAGGGTCTACTGATAGACTCGTTCGCTGATGTGATATCCTCCAACAATGAGTTCTATTTCAACAATTATGGTATCCAGGTCGCGGACCATGCGATATTGCATAGCACCAATGATCTGATGAGGGTCAACCTCAACGATGGTCTGTGGATGAACTCATATGCCCAGGCCGTCTGTTACGACATGACCATAACCCACAATGCCCAGAGAGGTATTAGGGCGCAATACCGGTCGCATCTTGCAGTCCATGATTCGAACATCATTTCGAACCATTACATGGCACTGCACCTGGATGAGTCCGATGCCATTATCGAGGATACGATAATCGGCGAGAGCGTCTGGCATGGTGTATACAACGGTGATGATGACTTCCTGCTCGAGACAGGTTCTGACCTAACCTTGACCAACTGTACGTTCGATAGAGATAGGATATACTACACTGATACCGAGTCCACGGTCACCGTGGAATGGTATCTGCAGGTCCATGCCCTCGACTCTCTAAGTATGGGTGTGCTGAACCTTCCAACGACCATCGAGGATGGACTTTCGAACCAGGTGTTCAATGGAACGACAGACTCTTCAGGTTATACCTCGACCATAGCTTCGAAGGAGGTCATACTGTCACCAGCCGGTGATACCGACTACTCGCTCCACACCATCACAGTGACCAATGGCAACGACATCGTGGAGACCGTGACGCTTACAGCGAACATGGTCGTGGACGTTGTCCTTGACTATGCTGTGGACCTTGAGATCCTCAACAGGATCCGAGCCGCAGACCCACTGGAGGATGTTGTGTTCGACCTGCAGGTCACCAACGTTGGCGACCTCAATGACACGTTCGATCTGTTCGTTGTCGGCAACGACACATGGAACCCAGTGCTTGAACAGACCACTGTGTCCCTTGACCCTGCAGCGACGACCACAGTGACGCTAACGCTAACTGTGCCACAGAAGGCCCTTGCAGATCTCAACGAGTCCTTTGCGGTCACTGCAGAGTCGAACAGTGACGAGGGACGCTATGAGACCATCAACGTCTTCATCGTTGTGAACAAGGTGTGGGACGTGGAGGTCATCCCGATAGATGACGAGGCGAACATCCTGCCTTCCACCTACATCCATAAGATGTTCAGGGTGACAAATACAGGATCCGTTCCAGACACCTATACCATCACAGCTCCTGTGGCTTCATGGATGTCTGCAGCTACGGTCGATGTGTCCTCAGTAACACTCCTTCCATGGGACAGTGTTGAGGTCACTGTGAACGTAACTTGTGCAGCAGGTGTCCAGGTTGGAACACAGGCATTGACCCTGTCTGCCACTGGAACCGGTGTGTCGGACCTTGCCCTTGTGAACATGGGCATCCTCCAGGTATACTCCGCAGCCATGACCATACCCACAGTATCACTTGTGGCAGGCGAGCAGGGAACCTACACTGTGACCCTGGACAACACTGGCAATGGTGATGACATAATCAAGATATCGGACGACTCGGCGTATGTAGAGTTCGACATGGACTACGCATCTGTCAACTGGGATTCCTCTGTGGACCTCACCATGACCGTGATGCCAGCCCTTGGTCTCAACACAAGCACCGAGGTCGTGACCATCACCCTCCTCCATGCAGACGAGGTGACCACAACACAGCTGACGTTCGACCTTAGCATCATTGCCCGGGACTACAACATTACGCTGTCAGCACCGTTCACAGCCATCGAGCTTGAGCAGGGATCCTACAAGACCTTCGATGTTTCCATCCTCAACAGTGGTAACGCGAGGGATGTTATCACCCTGTCCTACTCTGGCGTGACCTGGATGGGCGGCTTCGAGAACACGACCTTCGACATCGACATCGATGGAAGTGACTCCACTGGATTCTGGCTGCAGGTCCCGGAGTGGATGGCTGTAGGCAACTACACCCTGAACCTCATTGCGACCTTCTCTGGTCAGACATATACACTACCAATAACCATCGATGTCATCGAGAAGGACTACGAACTGACATGGACCCTTGGTGAGCAGAAGAGCCCAGCACAGGGACAGGCCAAGGTCACCACCTTGACGCTGCGAAACTCTGGAAACTACACCACCACCGCGTATCTGTCAGTCTCTGACCTCATGGGATTCGGAACCATCGACATCGAATCCGTCGAGCTTGACCCCGGTGCTACCCAGACCGTCCTTCTGACGGTATCTATCCCAACCGGGTTCACGGACATCTCCGACCCATACGCTATTACTGTCACTGCGAACTATGGCTACAACGCGACCAAGTCCGCAGACCAGCAGGTGGATATCAATATCAAGGAGAAGGACCCTGAGCCAATAATTTGGACAGTCCTTTCCGGTGTCCTTGCAGGTATCATCTGTCTCATCGTCGGACTGCTCATAGGATTCGTGGTCGTCAAGATGATGGCCGGTGGCTCAAAGGCAGAAGATGATGCTCCTGAAGAGGAGGCTCCACCAGAGGAAGAGACCCCGAAGAAGCGCAAGCCTATGAAGAAGAAGGTCATAGAAGGCGATGAAGAGGTACCGGAGGGAGAGGATGTCGGACCTGGTAAGCTTGACGAACTTCCGGATGGTGAGATGGAAGAGATGGAGGAGATGGAAGAGATGCCTGCAGAAGGTGTTGAGACCTGGTCCACAGAAGGCGGAGAGGCAGAGGGTGAGATGGAACCGATCGACGATGGCGAGATGGAGCCGATGGACGAACCAGGCGATATCGAGCCCATGGAAGAAATGGATGCCATGGATGAGATGGACGAGATGGAGGAGCTTCAGCCTGAGTTCGACGAGGAGATTTAAAGCGTCGTCCTCGACCAGACCTGACAATGGGTCGCCTAGCGACCCATTTTCTTTCTTTTTTCACTAATCAACACATATATAGCATATATTAAACGTACATCGACCTCGTGTCTAATCCTCCCTTCTGCCCTGATGAACCATCCCAGCTTGAGGATAAAGAAGCCTTCCTTGAGAGGGTCCTCAACACCATGGACCAACCCGTCATTTCTACAGATGTCGTAGGATGCATCCTATACTGGAATCGAAGTGCAGAGGAGCACTTTGGGTATACCCGGGATGAGGTAATTGGAACAAGCATCATCGAACTAGGTATGGTCCTGATCTCTCCTGAAGAGCAGTTCTGGATCTTTGGCCCTGCCACAACCTCCGAGCTTCGAACAGGGACCTTTGAGTGTAAGAGAAAGGATGGAAAGGTCATCGAGGTCTATATCTCGAACTATCCTATAGTCGAGAACGGAGAGCACCTGGGTTTTACAGCTATCGTCACAGACCCTACCGAGCAAAAGCGCAAGGAAAGGGAGCTGCGACAGGCAAGGAACAATTGGCGCAACATCTTCCAGGCCATAGGTCATCCTACCATCATCCTTGGCAAGGACCACAGGATCTACGAGGCGAACAAGGCCGCCCTGGAACGGACCGGTCTGACCATCGATGAGATCCGGCAGAAGAAATGCCACGAGATATTCCATTCCTCGAACATGCCCCCCGGAACCTGTCCCATGGAGCATCTTCTGGACTCTGGAAAGCTCGAGACCGAGATCATGGAGCAAGAAGCACTTGGGGGTTGGTTCCTTGTATCATGCACCCCGATCCTTGATGATGAAGGGAATGTGGAGAAGATAATCCATATCGCAACTGACGTGTCAGAGAAGAAGATGGCCGAGGAAGCGCTAAAGGCAAGTGAGGAGCGGTTCAGGGCCATCTTCGACCACGCTCATGATGGAATGCTCATTGCTGATGTAGAGCAAAAGAGATTCGTCATGGTCAACGAGAAGATGTCACACATGCTTGGATACTCCAAGGAGGAGGTCCTTGAGCTCGGTGTCATGGACATTCATCCGCCTGAGGATATTCCAAAGGTCATAAAGGCCTTCGACAAGCAGACCAGGCAAGAAAAGGAAGTGGCTCGCGAACTACCAGTTCTTCGGAATGATGGGTCGGTCTTCTATGCAGATATCAGTGCTTTCCCAATAGAGATCGGTGGTAGGGTACTACAGGTCGGGTTCTTCAGAGATGTCACAGACAGAATGGAGAGCGAGAAAGCACTGGGCCAGACCCAGGCTGATTTCCAAGAGACATCTCAGATGTTGGAATCCCTGTTCAATGCCATACCCGATGTCCTTGGTATCCAGGATCCTGACCATGGGATTATCCGTTACAACAAGGCAGGGTATGAGTTCCTGAACCTTACGCAAAAGGATGTTCATGGCAAAAGATGCTTCGAGCTCATCGGAAGGTCTGTGCCGTGTGAGGTGTGCGCCACATCCGAGGTTTACAGGACCAAAGAACCTGCAAGGATAGAGAAGTTCATTGAGGATTCAGGAGTGTGGCTGGAGGTCAGAGCCTACCCTGTGCTTGATGAGAACGGTGAGATAGTCCGTGTCATCGAACATCTGCGAGATATCACAGAAAGGAAAGAGGCCAGAAGGTCCATGGAAGAGGCCAACCGGATGCTGCGACTTGTCCTGGACACTATACCTGTCAGGGTGTTCTGGAAGGATATGGGTTCCAGGTACCTGGGTTGCAACCAGCTCTTTGCAGACGATGCTGGGAAGACCTCCCCGGACCAGATCATAGGAAAGGACGATAACGAGATGGTATGGAACGACAGGGCTGAGCAGTTCCGTACTGATGATCGAGAGGTCATCGATACAGGGACCGCGAAGCTCAACTATGAGGAGCCTGGAACTAGAGAGAATGGAGAGGAGACCTGGATAAGGACGAGCAAGGTGCCTCTGCTTGATGATAACTCAAACGTTATGGGTGTTCTCGGAACCTATGATGATATCACCGAGAAGAAGAAGGCAGAGGAGGCTCTCGTGGCCTCAGAGGAGAAGTACAGAGCCCTGTTCGAGAACTCGCCTGAATCTATAATCATGCTCGATCTGAACGGTAATATCATCGACTTCAATGAGAACGCCCTTGAGCTTTCAAAGCTTCCAGAGGACCAGATAAGAGGAAGGTCCTTCATGGAGGTCGGGTTCATCCAGCCTGAACTTCTGGACAAGTACTTCGGAGTCTTCCAGAAGATGATCGAGGGAGATGATGTCGAACCCTTCGAGATCGAGATACCTACTACGAACAAAGGTACGGTTTGGCTTGAGGTCTTCCCTGCATTCATGAAAAAGGATGGAGAGGTCTATGCCATCCAGGTCATAACCAGGGACATTACAGAACGTAAGCGCACACAGCAAAGGATCCTTGACGAGAGGAACCGCTCCGAGCTCTATCTGGACCTTCTCAGTCATGATATCAGCAATCAGAACCAGGGCGTAATGGCATATCTGGAGCTGGCGCTGGACGATATCGGTTTCAGCATCCATAGCAGAGAATATATCCAAAAGTCCCTGGTCCAGGCCATCTCGATGGCGAACCTAGTAAAGAACGTCAACAATCTTGCAGCCATTGAGGAAGGGAGGTTCGTCCTTGAACCCGTGGATGTCAAACAACTTCTGGATCAGGCGATACCCAAGGTACGGTCCTTCAGCCCAGGTCGCAAGATAGATGTTATCTACAGCATGGATGATGGAGAGGTCAAGGTCATGGGAAATGACCTGTTGGAAGATGTGTTCCAAAACCTCCTTGGCAACGCGGTCAAGTTCGACAAGAACCAGGATGTTAGGGTCGATATCGGGCATTCGCTTTCTGAGGATGGGATGTATTGGAAGCTCGAGTTCAAGGACAATGGTGTTGGAGTGTCCGACAACATCAAGGAAAAGATCTTCGGAAGGCTCGACCGGGGTGATAAGACCGTCCATGGTTCAGGTCTTGGGCTTGCCATCATCAAACGGATCGTTGTGGATATGTGTGAAGGCAAGGTTTGGGTGGAGGATAAGGTGGAAGGGGACCGGAGCAGGGGTGCCAACTTCATTGTAGAGATCCCACGGGGATGATCGATCAAACACCCAACAGTCCTTTCATATGGATCTGGATCTCTCTCTGCCATCAGTGCTCGAAGATCCCTTCAGGCTGGTCTACTGCGAACACCTTGGCATCCATGGCCTTGCGTCTTGTTCGAAGAGCATGGTCGTCCATGGGGTCAAGCTCTAGGACCTTATCGAAACATTCGATGGCCTGGTCATACCTCTTCATGACCATGAGCGCATCTCCTTTGAGGTTCCACGCCGAATGCATCTCTGGGTCGATCTCCAAAGCTTTATCATAGGCGCCAAGGGCTGCATGGGGTTGGTTGGACGCTGTAAGGCCGATGCCCTTGAACAACCATGACTCCTTGGCCTGAGGGCTCTTCTCCATGGCCTTTGTGAACTTCTCCATGGCAGCGTCCGTGTTGCCGATGATCTGTAGTAGGAATCCCTGGATGTAAAGTTGAACGGGCTCGCCTGCGTCAAGTTCTGCAACCTTTGTGAACGCTTCATCAGAGATGCCCTTGCGTTCCTTCACCCAGTCCGTGTAGATGAACATGTCCGGTTCCATGTTGAAGACCTGGACGTAGTTCGTAAGCGCTTCCTCGAACCGCTCAAGCTTTGTCAGTGCTGAAGCCTTGTTGTTCACGACCAACGCCTCGTTGCCTCCGATGTCCAGGGCCTTGTTGAAAAGCTCCAAGGCTTCGTCGTGCATCCCCATCTCGTCAAGGACCCAGCCCTTATCTGAAAGATGCTTTGGGACATCAGGTTCTATGAACAGGGCCCGTTGGAAGGCTTCAAGTGCCTCTGGGAACCGTTCGAGCTCACCAAGGACCCATCCCTTGAACGACCATGCATCCACCTGGTCCGGTTCGAGCTCCGTTGCCCTGTCGAAGCACACCAGAGCTTCGGCCCAGTTCTTCCGATATCCAAGGATAATCCCCTTGTTCAGCCAAGCACCGTGGTGGTCATTGTCCATCTGGATGACCTTTTCGAATATCTCCTGCGCCTCGTCCATCCGGTAGAGTCCGTAGAGTGCAAGGCCAACACCGAAGAGGTTCTCAGGATTTTCTGGCTCAAGCTCTGCTGCCTTCTCGAAATACTGGAGGGCCTCCTCGTCCTTATGGAGACATCCGAGCGCCCATCCGAGCTGACAATACATGTAAGCATCAGGGTCGGAGCTGTTCACAGCGTTCATCAGTACCTCGACCGCTTCGTCAAGCCTGCCCATGGCAGAGAGGATGTTGCCTCTGTCGAAGTAGGCCTCCATGTCGGAGTTATCTATCTCCAGGGCTTTGTCGATGTTCTCTAACGATTCGTCGTATCGCTCCATCCTCCGAAGTGTAGCTGCCTTTCCCTTCCATGCACTGACGTCCATAGGGTCACGGTCGAGCATCGAGTCGAACCACTCCTGGGCATCCTCTAGCTTTTCTGAATACATCAGGGACCTGCCCACTTCCAGCATGTACTGTGGATCGTTAGGCTCTATCTCGATAGCTCGAACGAACTTTTGGAGGGCCTCGTCAAAGCGACCCAGATATGAAAGGGCCAGGCCGTATTGGTAAAGGAGGTCCGGATCATCTGGACCGAGCTCTGTGGCCCTTTCGAAATACTGAATGGACTCATCCTCTTTGTCAGAAAGGGAAAGCGTCATTGCGCATCGGTACCAGTTGTATGGTGCTTTCTCATCAAGTTCTATGGCCTTCTTTGCAGACTCGTAGGCCTCGTCGTAACGCTCGAGATTGCTAAGAGCATTGGAGCGCCATATCCAGTACTGGTCATCCTTGGTATCTATCTCCAGTGCCTTGTCGAAGCACGTCAGGGCATCTACGTCCTGGCCAAGGACGATATGTGTCCGGCCTTTGTCGAACCAGTACTTTGGACTTGACCTGTCCTCCTCCTTGACCTTCTCAAAGACCTCCATGGCTTCTTCGAACCTGTCCAGACTGATGAGGGCTGAACTCATGGTGTTCATGAACTCGGGATTGGAATAATCGGGATCGTAGACCAAAGCTTGCTTGAAGCATCCCAACGCCTCCTCGGGTTCGTGGAGATAACAAAGGATCAATCCCTCGTAGAACCAGAGGTCTGGGTTGTTCGGGTGGAGCTTGAGCGCCTGGCGCAGTTTGACCAGAGCCTCATCGAACCTGTTGAGCCGTATTAGGTTCGAGCACAGGAGCGCCCAGTAGGTGGGGTCGTTGTAGAACTGGTCGAGTTCCAGGACCTTTTCGAGATAGCCTTGAGCCTTGTCGGGTTCCCCCATCCTTGCCTGGCAAATGGCCATCTGGTGGAGGTTCGTTGGAACCCTCGGTTCCATCTGGTGCGCCAGTGAGAACTCCTTGTAGGCCTCTTCCACATTATTGGTCTGGAGGAGCACATCCCCCCGCAGATAGTGGACAACAGGTTCATTGAACCCAAGCTTCAGGACCTTGTCCAGGGCCTCTGCGGCTTCTGAGAACCTGTCCATGTCCTCCATGGCAATACCTCGATAGAGCCATGCCGCTACGTTCTCGGGGTAGATCTCGATGGACCGGTCGTACTCTGAAAGGGCCTCCTCCTTCTGCCCGTAGGCCATGAGGATCCTACCTCGCAGGAAATGGTAGAACGTGTTGGTGTCGTGGTCCACGGTGACCCTGTCGAAGCTGTCCAATGCATCCTGCATGGAGATGTGGTCTCCTGGTGAGAAGGCGAAAAGGAGCAGTTCGATGTCCATTGCGAACTCGCTGCGTTCCACCCCTGTCTCGTCAAGGACCTCGTGGATGAGTTTCTGTATGGTCTCTGCATCGTTCTCAAGGTCGACCTCTCGTAGACGATCGAAGAACTTCGTGAACTGAGGGTCAGAGACCAGCGAGCCCATGGCCTCTATCCTGTCGAAGGCCTTTTCGAACCTTCCCAGGGACATGTATGCTATGGCCTGCCCCATCTTGAACTGGTCGTCTTCTACCATAGGTCCACCTATGCATTAACGGTTCCACATCGTGTCCAAGGTCTTTTGACCTTTCGGTCCCTCACATGACCAGGGCCATGATGAAGATGATGACAATTCCGAGGACCAGGCACACAACGGGGATACCTGTGCCGATACCACCAAG